>NZ_JBFAIP010000057.1:0-43431 GCF_040654775.1 Streptomyces sp. NPDC050636 | reverse complement strand
GGCTGCACTGGTACAACTACCACCGACCCCACACCGGCATCCACGGCCTCACGCCAGCCAGCCGCGTCACCAACCTGTCCGGACAACACACCTAGTGCCGGTGCGGTCCCGGCCGGTGGACCGGGCCGTGGGTGTCCTCGCAGTGGTTGGCGGGCTGCGGCTCGGGGCCGGTGCCCAGGGTGAGGACCTCGTCGGGGGAGCCCTGCTCGCCGACGTGGTCGACCTGGAGGGTGGCGTGCGTGATGCCGTACTCCGTGCTCAGCAGCTGCTGGAGGCTGCGGCGGACCTTGTGGCAGTCGCCGGCCGGCGCGACCAGGATGTGCGCGGACAGTGCGGGCTGCCCGGAAGTGATCTGCCAGATGTGCAGGTCGTGGACCTCGACGACCTGGTCGGCGGAGACGAGGTGGTCGCCCAGCGCGTCCGGGTCGACGCCGGCCGGCGCGGCCTCCATGAAGATCCGGCCGGACTCGCGGACCAGGCCGGTGCCGGCCTTCAGCATCAGCGCGACGACCACGAGCGTGGCGATCGCGTCGGCCCGTTCGAAGCCGGTGGTCAGCACGATGAAGCCGGAGACGGCGGTGGCGATGAAGCCGAACAGGTCGGTGAGGATGTGCTGGTAGGCGCCCTCGACGTTCAGGCTGGAGCGGTTCGCCCTGGACAGGAACCAGGTGCAGATGAGGTTCACCACGATCCCGGACAGTGCGGTGATCACCACCAGTCCGCCGGTGACCTCGGGCGGCGCGATCAGCCGCTCGACCGCCTCGTACGCCAGCCAGGCGGACAGCAGCAGCAACGTGATGCCGTTGGCCTGCGCGGAGAGGATCTCGGCGCGCTTGAGACCGTAGGTGTAGCCGCCGCGCGCCGGCCGCGCGGCCAGCCGCATCGCGATCAGCGCCAGCACGATCGAGACCGCGTCGGTGAGCATGTGGGCGGCGTCCGAGATGAGTGCCAGGGACTGGGCCATGACACCGATGACGACCTCGACCGCCATGTAGGCGGTGATCAGGATGAGCGCGGCGCGCAGCCAGCGCCGGTCGGCGTCCGGGGAGACGGCGTGCTGGTGGCCGTGCGAGTGGTTGTGCGCGCGGTCTTCCGCGTGGGCCTCGGCCCCGTCGTTCCCGTGGGCGTGCTCGGTCATGGCGCGCTCCTTCCTGGGTCGTCGCTGCGAAGCAAACCGCACTTCCCCGAAAGATCCAAAGGCTGCACCGGTGACCGTTGTCATTACCGTCGAACGGGCTATCGCCCCTGGTCAGAGCGGTGTGTCCGGAGGGCGCACGAGGGGTGGACAGAGGTGTAACCGTCCGTACACGCTTGATAGTTGAGAGTGACAGTCGCGAACCTGGGATGCGTGCACACATCTCGCGGTACGGGGGCGGGGACAGGGGCGGGGACGTGGCACAGGCCTTCAACGAGCCTTCAGGCGCCCCGCGCCCCGACCGGCCCTGCCCCACCCGGCCGCGCCCCGACCGGCCTTGCCCCGCCCCGCGCCACCGGATGCAGCGCCGCGTACTCCAGCGGCGCCGACGGGTCGATCGAGACGTCCAGCGGGGCGGGCTCCGCACCGGCGCGGACCAGGAGGTCGCCGACCGCGGCGATCATCGCGCCGTTGTCGGTGCACAGCCGCAGCGGCGGTACGCGCAGCGTGATGCCGGCCGCGGCGCAGCGTTCCTCGGCCAGGGAACGTACCCGGGAGTTGGCCGCCACACCGCCGACCACGACCAGGGTCCGCACGCCGTGCTCGGCGCAGGCGGCCACCGCCTTACGGGTCAGGACATCGGCGACGGCCTCCTGGAGCGAGGCCGCGCCGTCGGCGAGGGGCAGCGGCCGGCCCGCGGCGCGATGGGCCTCCGCCCAGCGGGCTCCGGCCGTCTTCAGGCCCGAGAAGGAGAAGGTGAACCGGTTCCCGGGCGGGCCCGTGGTGAGCGGGCGGGGAAAGGGGACAGCGCGCGGATCCCCCTCGCGCGCTGTCCGGTCGATGGCCGGGCCGCCGGGATACGGCAGCCCGAAGACCCGGGCGACCTTGTCGAAACACTCGCCCGCGGCGTCGTCCAGCGTGTCGCCGAGGTGGGTGATCGGGTCGCGGGCCAGGTCGCGTACGAGCAGCAGCGAGGTGTGGCCGCCGGAGACGATCAGCACCACGCACGGGTCGGGCAGCGGACCGTGTTCGAGGGTGTCGGCGGCGACATGACCGGCCAGGTGGTGGACGCCGTACAGCGGGACGCCGAGCGCGTACGCCAGGCCCTTCGCGCCGGCCAGTCCCACCTGGAGCGCGCCGGACAGCCCCGGCCCGGTCGTCACCGCGACCGCGCCGATGTCGGCGGCCCGCAGCCCCGCGTCGGCGAGCGCGCCGCGTACGACGGGGGTCAGGGCGTGCACATGCGCACGGGCGGCGATCTCCGGCACCACCCCGCCGAACCGGGCGTGCTCATCCATGCTCGACGCGAGGGCCTGGCCGAGCAGCCGGCCGTCCCGCACCAGGCCCGCGCCCGTCTCGTCGCAGGACGATTCGATCCCCAGCACCACCGGTGAGCCCACAGCGGACCGTTCCTCCTCTGGTTCTTGCCTTCTTGCCTACTTGCCCCTCAATCCTTATTGCAACCTATATGCAAGAAGCGGTGGAGGGTGCCAAGAAGGGTGGTCGGCTTCCTCCCCCGGCGAGGGAGCCGACCACCCGGTAAGTAGAGTTCGGCTGCCGTCCCCGTCCCCGTCCCCGTCCCCCGTCCGTCCCCTCCCGACCTCTGAGGTACTCGGCAGTGAGCCCCGCATCATCGCTTCCGCACCCGCTCACCGTCGTCGGCATCGGGGCCGACGGCTGGGGCGGACTGCCCGCCGTCTCCCAGCAGGTGCTGCGCGAGGCCGAGGCGCTGATCGGCGGCCCGCGCCAGCTCGCCCTGCTGCCCGCCGAGTGCGCCGGCGAGCGCGTCCCGTGGCCCTCGCCGCTCCGACCCGCCGTACCCGGGCTGCTCGCCGCGCACGCCGGTCGCCGGATCTGCGTACTGGCCAGCGGCGACCCGATGTTCTACGGGATCGGACGGACGCTGACGGAGACGATGGCGAGCGAGACGATCGCGAGCGAGGGGACGGGGACGGCGAGCGAGGGGACGGCGCCCGGCCTGCCGCTCCGCGTGCTCCCGCACCCCTCCTCCGTCTCCTACGCCTGCGCCCGGCTCGGCTGGCCCGTGGAGGACACCGAGGTCATCACGCTGGTCGGACGGCCCGCCGAGAATCTGGCCGCGGCGCTGCACGACGGCCGACGGCTGCTGGTGCTGTCGGCAGGTGCCGGCACCCCGGCCGAGGTCGCCGCGCTGCTGCGCGCACACGGCTTCGGCCCGACCCGGATGCGGGTCCTCGAACAGCTCGGCGGGGACCGGGAGTCGGTGGCCGAGGGCACCGCGGCCGACTGGGCGCTGCCGCCCGCCGACCCGCTGAACGTCATCGCCCTCGACTGCGCCCGCGAGCCCGGCGCGCTGCGGCTGTCGGCCGTGCCCGGACTGCCCGACGCGGCCTACGAGAACGACGGCCAGCTCACCAAGCGCCATGTCCGCGCCGCCACCCTCGCCGCTCTCGCGCCCGCACCCGGCGAACTGCTGTGGGACATCGGCGGCGGCTCCGGCTCCATCGCGATCGAGTGGCTGCGCGCGCACCGCAGTTGCCGGGCCGTCACCGTCGAACGCGATCCCGTACGGGCCGAGCGGATCGGCCGTAACGCGCGCGCGCTCGGCGTACCGTCGCTGCGCGTCGTGCACGGTCCCGCGCCCGCCGCGCTGGACGGCCTGCCGACGCCGGACGCGGTCTTCATCGGCGGCGGCCTGACCGCTCCCGGCCTGCTGGCCGCGTGCTGGGAGGCGCTGCCGCCGGGCGGCCGGATCGTCGCCAACACGGTGACGCTGGAGTCCGAGGCGCTGCTCGCCGACTGGTACCGGCGGCACGGCGGCGAACTGGTCCGGCTGGCGGTCGCGCACGCGGTGCCGGTCGGCGGCTTCACCGGCTGGCGGCAGGCGATGCCGGTCACGCAATGGGCGGCGGCCAAGCCCCCGTCGTCCCCGTCCGCCCTATCCCAGGAGCCTCGACAACCATGACCGTCCACTTCATCGGCGCGGGACCCGGTGCGGCCGACCTGATCACCGTGCGCGGCGCCCGTACCCTCGCCGCCTGCGGGGTCTGCCTGTACGCCGGCAGTCTCGTGCCGCGCGAACTGCTCGCCGAGTGCCCGCCCGGCGCCCGGCTCATCGACACCGCGCAGCTGGACCTCGACACCATCACCGCCGAGCTGGTCCGCGCCCATCGGGAGGGCCACGACGTCGCCCGCCTGCACTCCGGCGACCCGTCCGTCTTCAGCGCGGTCGCCGAGCAGATGCGGCGCCTGGACGCGGCCGGAGTGCCCTACGAGGTCGTGCCCGGCGTCCCGGCCTTCGCTGCCGCTGCCGCCGCCCTCAAGCGCGAGCTGACCGTTCCCACCGTCGGCCAGACCGTCATCCTCACCCGTGTCGCCCAGCGCGCCACCCCCATGCCCGAGGGCGAGGACCTCGCCACCCTGGGCCGCAGCGGCGCGCTGCTCGTACTGCACCTGGCCGCCATGTACGTCGACCGCGTCGTCGACGAACTCCTCCCGCACTACGGCGCCGACTGCCCGGCCGCCGTCGTCGCGATGGCCTCCCGCCCGGACGAACTGGTGCTGCGCGGCACCCTCGCCGACATCGCGGACCAGGTGAAGGCCGCCGGTGTCGTCCGTACGGCCGTCATCATGGTCGGCCGCACCCTCGGCGCCGAGCAGTTCCGCGACAGCCACCTCTACTCTTCGGACCGCGAACGGCCGCATGCGCCGTGCGACGCGCCGGAGGAGGCAGGCTCGGGAAACGCCTAGAGCGCTACCCCGCCGCCTCGTCCGGCGTCGGGATGACACCGAGTTGCTGCATCAGGCCGAGGAGATCCTTGTCCGACCACTTCTCGGCGAGCCTGCCGTCCTCGATGCGATGGATCACGGTCCCCGTCATCGTCACCGACTTACCGGTGGCAGGGATTCCGGGCAGGTCCTTCTCGTGCACCCCACGGGCCGTCAGCCGGGTCACGACCTTGTCGCCCTCCGCGATCTGGTCCTCGATGTCGTGGGTCCCGGGTGTGGCCTCCCAGAACAGCCGGATCGCCTGCTTGATCCCCTCGCGGCCGTCTGCGAATCCCGGGAACGGTGGCGGCGAGTGGTCCTTGTAGTCCTCGGCCACGAGTTCGTCCATGGCGTCGACGTTGCCCTCGTCGATCTCCTGGTAGAAGCGGCGGACCAGCCGCTTGTTCTCCTCG
This sequence comes from Streptomyces sp. NPDC050636, assembly GCF_040654775.1. Classification (NCBI taxonomy): domain Bacteria; kingdom Bacillati; phylum Actinomycetota; class Actinomycetes; order Kitasatosporales; family Streptomycetaceae; genus Streptomyces; species Streptomyces sp. NPDC050636. Next base: position 38,136 of record NZ_JBFAIP010000057.1, on the reverse strand, counting down.
ACGGTCACGGGAACCCTCCGTGTGCTCACGACGTGTGGCCTGAACGGCACATACGGTGTGAATCGTCGCCCGTCGAGGTCGCGGACCGTCCCCCGCCGCGCCACCCCACCACGGCCGTTCACTCCGACGCACGCCGTGGCCGGACGAGGAAGCCCTACGTCCCCGGCCCCCGCGGCTCCGCCCGCCCCACCACCATCCCCGCCCGGTCGATGCAGATGACGTCGACCGCGACCGGCGCCCCGCGCAGTACGGCGAGCGCCTCGTCGCGGGCCGTGGCGGCCACCAGATCGCCGAGCGGGACGCCGGCCGCGGCGCACAACTGGAGCGCGGCGAGGCCGGTGTTGGCCTCGGCCACCGCCGTCGCCAGCGTCTCGTCCGCGCCGCCGCGCCGGGCCAGTGCGGCGAGGAATTCCTTGTTCACCTGGGACCGCGCGGAGTGCAGATCCAGATGCCCGGCCGCCAGCTTGGACAGCTTGGCGAACCCGCCGCAGATGGTGAGCCGCTCGACGGGATGACGGCGGATGTACTTGAGCACCGCCCCCGCGAAGTCCCCCATGTCCAGCAGCGCGTCGTCGGGGAGCTTGTGCACGGCGACGGCGACCTTCTCCGACGTGGAGCCCGTACAGCCCGCCACATGACGCCGTCCGGCCGCACGTGCCACATCGACACCCCGCCGGATGGAGTCGATCCACGCCGAGCAGGAGTACGGCACCACGATCCCCGTGGTCCCCAGAATGGACAGCCCGCCCAGGATGCCCAGCCGCGGATTCCACGTACTGCGGGCGATCTCCTCACCGTGATCGACCGAGATCTCGACCTCGACGTCCCCGCTGCCGCCGTACCGGGCCGCGACCTGCGCGAGGTGGTCGCGGATCAGCTGCCGCGGCACCGGGTTGATCGCCGGCTCGCCGACGTCCAGCGGCAGTCCGGGCCGGGTGACGGTGCCGACCCCCGGCCCCGCCTTGAAGACGACTCCGGAGCCGGCCGGCAGCACCCGCACCGTCGAGCGGATCAGCGCACCATGCGTCACATCCGGATCATCACCCGCGTCCTTCACCACGCCCGCCATCGCGCTGGTCCGCCCCGCCGCCAGCTCCTCCACCGCGAGCGCGAACGACGGCGTCTGCCCCTTGGGCAGGGTGATCGTCACCGGATCCGGGAAATTGCCGCTCAGGAGGGCGGTGTACGCCGCCGTGCTCGCCGCGGTCGCACAGGCGCCGGTCGTCCAGCCGTGCCGCAGCCCGGTGTGCGCGAGCTGCGCGCTGCGGCCGCCCGCGGCTCCCGCGCCCCCGGCGTCTTTCGTGCCTCCCGTACCCTTCGGTTGCGCTTCAGCCATGGGAGGACCCGCAGCCGATGACCGACGACGCCCGCCCGGCGGGACCCGCCGATGGCCCTGTCCACGTGCTGATCCTCGGGGGCACGACCGAGGCCCGCCGCCTGGCCGCCGAACTGACGGCGAGCGCACCATCCCCCAAGCTCTCAACTCTGTTCGAGCAGGGGGTACCCCCACCGCGCCTCCGCGTCACCACATCGCTCGCCGGCCGCGTCGCCGCGCCCCGGCTGCCCGCCGGGGAGGTCCGCATCGGAGGGTTCGGCGGCCCCGAGGGCCTCGCCCGCTGGCTGCGCGAGCACGCGGTGGACGCGCTCATCGACGCCACCCATCCTTTCGCCGGCACGATCAGTTTCAACGCGGCACAGGCCGCCGCCACCGCCCATGTTCCCCTGCTCGCCCTCCGCCGTCCCGGCTGGGTACCGGGCCCGGACGACACCTGGCACCCGGTCGCCTCCTTGGACGAGGCCGCCGCCGCCCTCCCCGCCCTCGGCACCCGCATCTTCCTCACCACCGGCCGAATGGGCCTCTCCCACTTCGCCCACCTCACCGACCTCTGGTTCCTCGTACGCTCCGTGGACGCCCCCGAGCCACCGCATCCGCCCCAGATGCGGACCCTCCTCGACCGCGGCCCCTTCACCCTGGAGGGCGAGCGGGACCTCCTCCGACGCCACCGCATCGACGTCCTGGTCACCAAGGACAGCGGCGCCGCCGCGACCGCCGCAAAACTGACGGCCGCGCGCGAGGCGGGCCTCCCGGTCGTGGTCGTCCGCCGCCCACCGGTCCCGGAGGGCGTACCGCTCGCGGCGGACCCGGCGGAGGCAGTGAACTGGCTGCTGCGCCATGCGGTGAGCTGACCGCCCGCGGACGAGTGCCTTGAACTCGCCCTGGCCTTGCCTTGGAGCGCACTCCACCTCATAACGTCGGACGCACGGCGACAGAGCTGACCTGTCGTCACATGCCCCCGACCGAAGAGGAACAGGAACACCTCGTGCGATACACACTGTTCGGCAAGACCGGCCTGCGGGTGAGTGAGCTGAGCCTCGGTGCGATGACCATCGGCAACGACTGGGGGTGGGGCGCCCCCAAGGAAACCAGCGCCCGGATCCTCGACGCCTACGCGGACGCGGGCGGCAACTTCATCGACACCGCCAACAACTACACCGCGGGCAGCTCGGAGCGGATCCTCGGCGAACTGCTCGAAGGCCGCCGGGACGGCTTCGTACTGGCCAGCAAATACACCTGCGCGACCCGCAAGGGCGATGTGAACTCGGGCGGCAACCACCGCAAGAACCTGGTCCAGTCGGTGGAGGCCAGCCTCGCCCGGCTGCGTACCGACCGCCTGGACGTCCTGTGGGTGCACGCGCGGGACAACTTCACCCCGGTCGAGGAGGTCATGCGGGCGCTGGACGACCTCGTACGTACCGGAAAGGTGCTCTACGTCGGGGTTTCCGACTGGCCCGCCTGGGAGATCGCGCAGGCGAACACGCTCGCCGACCTGCGGGGCTGGACCTCCTTCGCGGGCTCGCAGCTGCGCTACAACCTGCTGGAGCGCACGCCGGAGCGCGAACTGCTCCCGCAGGCCCGCGCCTTCGACCTCGCGGTGCTGGCCTGGGCCCCGCTCGCGGCCGGCAAGCTCACCGGCAAGTACCGCCGCGGCGAGACGGGCCGACTGGACTCCGAAGGCTTCAACGGCACGGCCGATCACCATGAGGACGAGGTCATCACCGCGGTGCTGGAGATCGCCGAGCAGGGTGGCTGGAGCCCGGCGCAGGTAGCGCTGGCCTGGCTCCGCGACCGGCCCGGCAACATCATCCCGATCATCGCCGCCACGAAGGAAAGCCAGCTCGCGGACAATCTCGCCAGCGTCGACGTCCAGCTCGACGCCGCTGCCGTCGCACGGCTCGACGAGGTCAGCGCGGTACCGCTCGGATTCCCGCACGACTTCCTGGCGGAACCGGGAATCAAGGAGAACGTCTACGGCGACCGCTGGCCCGACATCGAGGACCGTCGCTCCACGTACCGCCGCACGACGACCGAGATCCGCTAGGCCGGACCGCCGCCGCGGCGAACAGCAGCACGCAACGTTTCTGCGCGGCGTCCGCTGCCGCCGCCTATCCCGCTCACCTCATTCACCTTATTCACCGCGGGCATTCCCGCAGCACTTCCGCGAGCCGGCGCGCGACGTCGGGTGCGCAGCGGCCCAGTTCCACGAGCGGCCGGGGCGTGTCGCCGGCCAGCGAGACCGGGTCAAGGGACAAGGACGGCAGGGTGATTCCCACCCCTTTCAAGGCAGCACGAAGTTCGTCATGAGCCTTCTGGGCTTCCCTGATCTCTCCGGTGGCTGGACGGCGTTCTGCCATTTCCATGCTTATTTGCTCCGTTCTTGTCCCGACCGGTCTGCCAAGGCCCCTGCGAAATATTCCAGTTGCCCGCGCAAGCTGACCGCGACCAATGTGTGGTAAGTGGCGTTGTCATCGCACATTCCGACAAAGAGAGTTGGGGCGGCCGAACAAAAATGCGAAGCCGAGGCTTTGGTCCGTGCGTTGCCGGCCGCCAAACTCCATCGGCTGGCGGTGACAAGTGTCAGGGAAATAACTGACGCGGTCGGCGGAGGACACGAGCTATGGCCGTCCCGTCTGTGCGGAGTCGTCGGGCCCTGGCGGACTGAGACGCGGAGGCCGCCGCGTTCCACCAGATCGGTGATGGACGTCAAGCCGGCACGGGAAAGAGGGGGTCGGGGAGGGTGAGGTGCGGTCGCCTCTGAGCGGGTCCGGGGCTGTACGGCCGCGATGACACCCGCGAGATCAAGCCCCGCACGCTCCCCGCAGGCCTTAATTGGCTTGTGATGCGGGCTACTTCGTCTCTTTTGTAGGCATAGGCGTAACCGGATCTTATGCACTTGTCTGCGGGCCTCACGTATGCTGAACGGTCGTCAAACTCTGGGGGGCTCCGACGATGCGTGCTGCTCTCGGGTTCCCCTGAAGGGTTTGACTTTTTGGCACCGGAACTCGCACAGCAGCTTCACCACGGGGGAAAAGAGAACAGTGAGCGGCACCACAGACATAGATCCGAGAGCGTTGCGCGCGGCAGCAGCACCCGCCTCAGACATGAAGTCCGAGATGGGCACGGGACGCAAACAGCTGGAATCCGGACACCACGGAATTATGGCCAGTGGCCAGGGATTCACCTACCTCACGCAAGTCCAGGTGGTCCTTGAATCCTGGATGGGGCGTCTGGACGACATAGGCAAAGAGAGCGGCGAGATCTCCGAGCTCCTCAAGGCCACCGCAAAAAGCCATGAGAGTAATGACGAAGCGGTCGCGCAAAGCTTCAGCGCACCAGCGTCCGGAATCGACGGGGGCTCGGGGCAGGTCCACACCAGGCCCGCCCATACCGCCATGGATCCCGGCCTCATCGGTTCCGACAATTCCGCCACGCCGATCCGTACGCGTGAGGAATGGACGGCCGACGAGATGCAGAATGCCAAGCCAGCCGCTGGAGGCGTGTACCAGGACCCGCGCGAGGCCATTCGCATTCCCTCCGTAGAGGGTGGCTCAGGTTCGCGCCAGGACATCGGTATCCCCTCCGTAGAAGGCGGCCCGCGCCCGCGCCCGGAGAGCAGCATCCCCTCCGTAGAGGGTGGCCCAGGTCTGAGCCAGGACATTGGCATCCCCTCCGTAGAAGGCGGCCCGCGCCCGCGCCAGGACATTGGCATCCCCTCCGTAGAAGGCGGCCCAGGCCCACGCCCGGAGAGCAGCATTCCCTCCGTAGAAGGCGGCCCAGGCTCAGAGGGCTCTCTCGGCAGGTCGATCTCCCGTCCCAACACGTTCGGATGATGCCCCATGGTCACGATGCGTCAGCTGCAGAACTACAAGCCCGAGCCCAGCCATGGGGCCAGTGAGGAGTGGGGCGTCATGATGAGCCGCTGCTCGAATTACATGGACTTGGTCGATTCCGCGATGCGCCGCCCTCTCCAGGGCTCCTGGAAGGGTCACGACGCCGACGTCGCACAGGGCCGCATGGACAGACTGGGGCAGAACTTCCAGTACGCCGCCCAGCAGAGCAGCCTCATCCGCACAGCCCTGGACGGCGCAGCGACCGAGCTGGCGGCCGAGCGCCGCAAGCTCATCGAGGCACTGGAGGAGGCCGAGTCCCGCAAGTACACGGTGCATGAGGACGGCACCGTCGAATACACCGCCGACCCCGACGCGATCGGAGCCTCCGACCCGGACCCCAATGTCCACTGGGTCCTGGAGATCCAGGACCAGATCACCCAAGCGGTGAAGAGGGCCAACGAGATCGATCAGGAGTACGCAAGCACCCTCAACCGCCTCCAAACAGGCCGCGGACTGACAATCGACGACCGCATGTGGCTCGACGCGGCCCGCGACTCGAAGGCGGTCAGGGAGGCCGCCGGCGATGGTCTGGGGCTGGACTCCATTCCCAAGAAGGGAACGAATCCCAAGGATGTCAATTCCTGGTGGCGTGGTCTCAGCTACGAGGAGCGGCAGGAGTACCAGGCCCTCTACCCGGGGGAAATTGGCGCGCTTGACGGAATCCCCTCAGACGTCCGGGACGAGGCCAATCGCGGCCGCCTGCGTCAGTCCCATGCCGACGCGCAGATGAAGCTCAACCAGCACCTCCAGGAAGAGCCGCAGAGGTTGTTGGGCGACATCCCGGGTCGGCAGATACCGAACCCGGAGTGGGAAGAATGGGACGAGAAACGGCAATCGCTTCAAGGGCTTTCCGACGGCACTAACGCCATCCAGTCGAATTTGGACAAGGGTGGCAAGAAGGGCCTGCCAGAGGGGTATCTCCTCGGCTTCGATGACAAGGGGATCGGCCGCGCGATCGTCGCCCGCGGCAATCCGGACACTGCCGACCACACCGCCGTCTACGTCCCTGGTACCAAGACCAACCTTCCCGAGATCGGAACGGACCTTGAGCGCTCCGACGCACTATGGCGGGAGAGCGCGAAACAGAGCGACGGGCAGAGCGTCTCGACCGTCACCTGGCTTGGCTACGAAGCACCCCAGGATCTCACGGGTGACGCCACGGAGAGCGAGAAGGCGAACGACGGCGGGCCGCTCCTGAATCAATTCGTCGACGGCACCCGCGCCACCCACGACGGCGACTCACCCAGCCATACGACGGTGGTCGGCCACAGCTACGGGTCCGTGGTGATCGGCTCGGCAGCACGGCAGGGAGACCTCAACGCCGACGACATCGTGGTCGCCGGCAGCCCCGGAATGCAGGTCCACCACGCCGACCAGCTGGATGTTGGTGCGGACCACGTCTGGGCCGAGGAAGCTGACAATGACTTCGTTCCCGGCCTCGGTGCCCCCTACCACGGGTTCCCGGAGGGACACTTGACGGGCCCTGAATGGATAACGCCTACCGATGACGCGTTCGGCGCGAACCAGATGGAGACCGACACCAGTGGACATGGCGACTACTGGGATGACAACTCGGAAAGCCTCCGCAACCAATCCCGCGTGATCGCCGGCAACTATGACGAGGTGTCACGTGATGAATGAGGCGCTTCAACGCTACCGACGCAGGTTTCCCGCACCACGACTGGTGTGCGGTCTCCTGCTTGCCCTATTGCTCACTGGATGCTCACTGTTCGGCTCGGAGGACCTGCAGACCATGAAGCCCGAAGCGGCAGAACAGACGGCCGCCGAGATCTCTCACGGCCTCCTCGAACTCACCGCCGTTCGCGACCAGAAGGGCTCGCCCGGCGCTCTCATCCTGACCATCGACAGAGCGGAGAACACCTTCTACACGCGTGACCCCTGGGCGATCAACAATGCCTCACCCGATGAGCTGCGCCGTGGCATGAAAAATCTCGTCGACAAGATGCCTGCGGCAGGCTGGGAGATCGAGAGTTACGAACCGGCGAACTCCGAGGCCAAGCAGCCCCAACTTCGGGCCGTGCACAAGAAGTCCGGATACAAGGTTGTCGCCGAGCTGCTGATCAGGAGCGAACGCAAGAACGCGAACCACCGCCCGAGCGCATCGCGGAAGGATCTGATCGGCTTCACCGTCACCTCACCGTCCTACCAAGCGCCCCAAGATACAAAAATCGACGAGTACACCCACGCCCCGATAGAGCCGCAGGTGGTGGAGCAGCTCCCCTACGCCACACGCCATACCGACTCCAACCCATTCGGCTGACCTCCGAGACCTGGCGGCTCGGCGGTACGCGCTGATCATGGCGCCGAGAATCCGGGTCCACAGCACCCATCGGGCGTAGAGGAGTTGCCCTGCCTGACGCAGTGCTGCGCCGGCACCGATGCGTCTGTTGCGGGAGAGGAACGTGGAAAGCGGGGCGGCGCGGACTTCGTGAAGGTTCTAGATGGAATACAGGCAACTCACCCGGGAGAGCGGCCGCATGTCACGGCGATCGGGGCGGCATTGGAGGTATCGCCGGTGGTCATATCGGGCCCGGGGGAACCCTGAATTCTCCCGGGCCGTGTGCGCGTGGGTCGGATCAGGCGGAGAGCTGGCCGTTTTTGACGGCGGTGACGAAGGACGACCAGCTGACGGCCGGGAAGATCAGGGCGGGGCCGTTAGGGGACTTGGAGTCGCGGACGGGGACGCCGGTCGGGTGGCCGTCCAGGACCTCGACGCAGCTGGCTCCTTCGTTGTCGCTGTACGACGACTTGCGCCAGCCGCTCAGCGCGGCGGCGCTCGGTATGGCGTGCTGCTCAGTCATGGTGTCCGTATTCCTTCGCTGTGGCCCTCATGAGGGCGAGTGACTCCTTCAGCGGCAACGCATCGCCCAGTGCGAGAGCATAGAGACCCTGCAACCGTTGGACCGCGGCCGGGGAATCATGCACCTTGCCGACGGACAGTCCCTCGGAATAGGCCGCCGGGGGCTGGTCCTCGAACCACATCAGCGTCAGCAACCCGGACATGAGCGGATGAGAGCCCAGGCCGAGCGGCAGCACATGAACCCGCACCCGCTCGTCCTCAACCAGGTGGACGATGTGCATGATCTGTTCCGCCATGACGTCCGGGCCGCCGACCGGCCGGCGCAGCACGGCCTCGTCCAACAGCACCCACACGACGGGCGTCACCGGGTCGGTGAGGATCTTCGCGCGCTCAAGCCGTGTGACAACGAGCCTGTCACATTCCTTCTCACTCCACGGAGGGAAGGCGGTACGCATGACCGCGCGCGTGTACTTTTCCGTCTGGAAGATTCCTGGCACGAGAGAGCCCGCGAACTCCTGGATCCTCGTGGCCTGTTGCTCAAGTTTCAGCGCGTCCGCGAACCGGTCGGCTACCGCCGTGTCGTCCTTCGGCAGAAAGCTACTGAGCACATTCCCCGTGTTCAGAGCCTTGTCCAGCCGCCGCGCGTCCTCCTTGGACGGGATCCGGCGCCCCGCCTCGATGTGCGCGATGTGCGATCTGGTCATCACCGCCGCATCGGCCAGTTCCTGCTGGGTCAGGTCAGCGTCCTCGCGCTTCTGCCGGAGCCAGTCGCCGTAAGCACTGCCCATGGGTTAACTCCCCTATGTGACAAAGGCTTTGTCACCCTGCACCTACTGGCGACTCTACGCACTGCTGCCCAACTCTGTTCCTGAACAGCGAAACGATCCGGTCGAAACCAGCCGGGCAGCAAGACGTATGACGTATGGGGAGTGCATCGGATGTCATCGAAGATCCGGGAGGCGGAGGTGGCGCGTGATGCGCTGGCCGCTGCCCTCAGGAAGGCGGGCATTCAGTTTCCCGCCATGGACATCACGCCGGGCGGGTTCGAGCGTCCGCCGAAGTACGGGTTCGTGAACCTGGGGCAGGTCTCCGCCCCGGTGGTGCACGCGCTTGCGGACGTCATCACGAAGGGCGCGGCCGTCAGTCAGACGGAGTGGACGGCGTGATCCGAGTTGTCGCGAAACTCTTCGAGCCGTTCCCCATGGTGCGGGGCGAAGACACCAAACTCGTCCGCCCCTACCTCATCGCACACGAGCTGAACCACGGCATGGAGGTGAGCGTGTGAGGAGCGAGCGGTCGCGGTTCGTCGAGTGGACGTTGTCGACCATGCCCGCCATGCCCGTGCGCTACGTCGGCAAGTGCCTGTCGTGCCAGGAGCGTTCCCCGGACACGGCCGACCCGGACGACGCTCAGCTGTGGTGTCTGAAGCACGCCGGGGCGACCGGGGATTCGGGCTATGAGTTGTCGGCGTTTCTGTACTTCAACGCGATCATGACCGATCCGGCGGTCGGACACCGGACGGCTCCGCCCCACAGCTAGGGCCTGTCCGATGGGTCCGCGGCCCTTCCCGACCCTGACCCATCGGACAGACCCTAGGGCCTGCCCCATCGGACAGACCCCAGCGGCCTCCCTCACCCCTCCGGATACCGCCGCGGCGTCCACACGACCTCCGTGCCGTCGTCGCGGCGTACCGCCTGCGTCTGGGACGAGCCGACCAGCAGGATCGTGCGCATGTCGACCTGGGTGGGGTCGAGGTCGGCGAGGCGGACGGTGCGTACGGATTCCTCGGGGCCGCCGATGTCGCGGCCGAGGACCACCGGGGTGTCGGGTGCGCGGTGTTCCAGGAGGAGTTCGCGGGCCTTGCCGACCTGCCAGGTGCGGCTGCGGGAGCCGGGGTTGTAGAGCGCCATGGCCATATCAGCGGTGGCGGCGGCCCGAAGGCGTTCGGCGATGACCTCCCAGGGCTTGAGGCGGTCGGAGAGCGAGATGACCGCGTAGTCGTGGCCGAGCGGGGCGCCCGCGCGGGCCGCGGCGGCATTGGCGGCGGTGACGCCGGGGAGGACCCGTACGGGGACGGAGCGGTAGGGGGATCGGGAGGCCACTTCGAGGACGGCGGTGGCCATGGCGAAGACTCCCGGGTCGCCGCCGGAGACCACGGCCACCCGCCGTCCGCGCCGGGCCAGGTCGAGGGCGAGTTCCGCGCGCTCGGACTCGACCTTGTTGTCGGAGGCGTGGCGGAGCTGGCCGGGGCGTACGGGGACGCGGTCGAGGTAGGTGGTGTAGCCGACGAGGTCTTCGGCGGCGGCCAGCGCGCCGCGTGACTCGGGGGTCAGCCAGAGTGGGCCGGCCGGGCCGGTGCCGACGACCACCACCTCCCCCCTGGGGGCGTCCTCCGGAGGCTCCGGCGCCGGGTTCGCGATGCGGCTCGGGACGACTGCGAGGGAGAAGTAGGGGACTGACTCGGGGTCCACGGAGGAGAGTTGGGCGGAGCGTTCGCCCTCCATCGTGGCGCGTTCGACGTACCGGGCCTCGTCCAGCCGCCCGGAGCGCTCCAGCGCCCGCCGCACGGCGGGGAAGGTCCGGCCGAGCTTCATCACCACGGCGGAGTCGGTCGCGGCCAGGCGTGCGGTCAGTTCCTCCTCGGGCAGGGTGCCCGGCAGGATCGTCAGTACCTCCTCGGCCTCGACCAGCGGCGTGCCGAGCCGGGCCGCGGCGGCGCTCACCGACGTCACGCCGGGGATCACCTCGGTGTCGTAGCGGTCCGCGAGCCGCTGGTGCATGTGCTGGTACGAGCCGTAGAAGAGCGGGTCGCCCTCGGCGAGGACCGCTACTGTGCGCCCGGCGTCGAGGTGTGCGGCGAGCCGGGCCGCCGCCTTCTCGTAGAACTCGTCGAGCGCGCCCCGGTAGCCGCCGGGGTGGTCGGTGGTCTCGGTCGTGATCGGGTAGACCAGCGGCTCTTCGATGTGGTCGGGGCGGATGTGGCGGGCCGCGATGGAGCGGGCGATCGAGCGTCCGTGCCGGGCGCTGTGATACGCCACCACGTCGGCCTCGGCTATGACTTCCACGGCCCGTACGGTCATCAGCGACGGGTCACCGGGGCCCAGCCCCACCCCGTACAGCCGGCCCGGAGCGGCCGCCTCCCGTGCGCCACCGTCGCTGGTTGCCTGCTGCTCGCTCACGCTTACTCTTCCTCGCTTGCCAGGGCGTTGATCGCGGCCGCGGCCATGGCGCTGCCGCCACGCCGTCCGCGCACCACGATGTGGTCCAGCTTCGACGGATGGGCGATCAGCGCGTCCTTGGACTCGGCCGCACCGATGAAGCCGACGGGGATCCCGATGACGGCGGCGGGGCGCGGCGCGCCCTCCTCGATCATCTCCAGGAGGCGGAAGAGCGCGGTGGGCGCGTTGCCGACCGCGATCACCGCGCCCTCCATACGGTCCCGCCACAGCTCCAGCGCGGCGGCGCTCCGGGTGGTCCCCATACGGGCCGCCAGGTCCGGCACCGTCGGGTCGGCGAGGGTGCACAGCACGTCGTTGTTCGCCGGCAGCCGCTTACGGGTGACGCCACTGGCGACCATGTTGGCGTCGCACAGGATCGGCGCGCCGGCGCGCAGCGCCTTACGGGCGTTCGCCGCCACCTCGGGGGTGAAGGCGAGATCGCGTACGAGGTCGACCATGCCGCAGGCGTGGATCATCCGGACCGCGACCTTGCTGACGTCGGCGGGCAGGCCTGCGAGGTCCGCCTCGGCGCGGATGGTGGCGAAGGACTGGCGGTAGATCGACGCCCCGTCCTTCTCGTAGTCGAACGCGGTCACTGTGGCCTCGTTTCTTGTGTTGCCGGTGGTGCATCCGGCCGGACGACGGATACCTGGTAGCCCTCCGACGTTGCCAGGACGTCGATCCAGGTGCCGTGCGGGTGTCCGCAGCGGCGTTCGCAGCCGGACCAGTAGAGGGGGAGATCCCGTACGGGGATGTCGGGTACGGGGATGTCGGGTACGGCGGCGGGGAGGGTGCCCGGCACGGGTGTGCCTGCCGTGACCGCGGTCGCGGCGTCCGCGCGTACGTCCGAGCGGGACTTGGCGCAGCCGGGGCGGCCGGTGCAGGCGCCGAGCCGGTGCCAGGGGGAGGCGGGGTCGGTGACCAGCCCGGCGGCGGCCAGCTCGCGCAGCCGGGGTTCGGCCGTGGCGGTCGACAGGCCGGGGATGACCACGCCGCGCCAGGGGGTGAGCCGCAGTTCGCCGGCTCCGTCGTCGGCGGCAACGGCGGTCAGCAGGCGCCACTGCGCGACGGTCAGCCGGCCGAGCGGCGCCAGGACGGAGAGCGCGCGGCGGCCGTCGGGTCCTTCGACGATCCCGGGGAGGGGAACGGGAGCGCGCCCGGCCGAGGTGTCCTCTGCCCCGACGCACTCTGCCCCGACGTACTCCGCCTCAACCCCTGCCTCTCGCAACGCATCCGCCACATCGCGCGCGTTCAGGGCATATCCGGCAGGAAGTTCGCGCACCCGCCACGCCCCCGTGCCGCCCGCCTCCGCGGCGGCCAGGAACGTCTCGGCGGTGGCGAGCGCCGCGCGCGGTACGTCCGGGTCGGCGATCCGCACCGCCGCCGGATCGTCGCCGATGTACAGCAGCGCCCCACCTCCGGAGGCGCCCCCCGGCGCACCGTCGCTCGCCCCTTCTGCGACCAAGGTCACATCCCCGCCGAGCGCCGCCACATCGCCCCGCCCGTCGTCCAGGACGAACAGAAATCGGCCGGAGAGGGCGGTCGCGGACGTGCTCGCGCAGAGCAGGGCGTCCAGCTGCCGGGCCCACAACTGCACGTCAGAGTGGGTGTGATGGTCCAGGCAGGCCAGCGGGGAGGCCAGGATGTTGCGGATGCGTTCATGGCGCGCGGAGGGCAGCAGGCCGGCGGCGCGCAGAAGATCCGCCAGCTCCTGGCCGCAGCCGTCCGGGAGGCCGCGGAGCTCCGCGTTGCCGCGCGAGGTGAGGGAGAGCTGGCCGTCGCCGAGCCGCTCCGCGGCGTCGGCCAGCGCAGTTGCCTGATGTGCCGTCAAATAACCGGCGGGTAGCCGCACTCGCGAGAGCCGGCCGTCGGCGGCGGAGTGCAGCCGCAGCGCTCCCGGGCAGGCGTCACCGCGGTCCCGTACGGGCGGTTCGGCCCCATGGGGGCTGAGCTCGGGGGATGGCGGCATGGCGGCGAGCATACCGACGTCGGGGAACGGCGGATCCGGGCTCCGGGCGGACGGAGATCCGGCCTTGCGCTCCCCCGGCGCGGGGTCTGGAGGTGCGCCCTCCCCCGCACCGCCCCCAGCCCTTACTATGCAGGTCGGTGGGTCAGCTGGCCCGCCGGACGCCAGCGACGGCGCTGGGCCTTGTGCCCAAGGGAGGAAGCCCGGTGAGAATCCGGCGCGGTCCCGCCACTGTGAACCCGGCCACCACCGGGTGAGCCAGGAACTCCCGTCGTCCACACGACCACCCGGGGCGCGGACACCCCGAGGAAGGCCTGCGCTCGCATGCTCCTGCTGCTGTCGACCTCCGACACCGACCTGCTCAGCGCCCGCGCTGCCACCGGTCCCGTGCCGTACCGGCTCGCCAACCCCGCCCGCCTCGAAGTCGATGAGCTGCCCGCGCTGCTGGACGGTGTCGATCTCGTCGTCGTACGCCTCCTCGGCGGCATCCGCGCCTGGCAGGAAGGCCTCGACCTGCTGCTCGCCGAGGACCAGCACCGGCCGGTGATCGTTCTCACGGGAGAACAGGCCCCCGACGCCCAGCTCATGGAGGCGTCCACGGTCCCGGTCGGCCTCGCGGCCGAGGCGCACGCCTACCTCGCGCACGGCGGTCCCGCCAACCTCGAACAGCTCGCCCGCTTCCTGTCCGACACCGTGCTGCTGACCGGCCACGGCTTCGAGCCGCCGGCGCCCGCCCCCACCTGGGGACAGCTGGACCACACCCCGCTGCCCGGCGTCACCGCCGACGCCCCGCTCATCGCCGTGCTCTACTACCGCGCCCACCACATGAGCGGCAACACCGGCTTCGTACGGGCCCTGTGCGAGCAGATCGAGCGCGCGGGCGGCCGTGCCCTCCCGCTCTTCGTCGCCTCGCTGCGCGCCCCCGAACCGGAGCTGATCGACGCGCTGCGGCCGGCCGACGCCATCGTCACCACCGTCCTGGCCGCCGGCGGCACCAAGCCCGCGGAGGCGTCGGCCGGCGGCGACGATGAGTCCTGGGACGCCGGCGCGCTCGCCGCCCTGGACGTGCCGATCCTCCAGGCGCTGTGCCTGACCGGTTCGCGTGCCGCCTGGGAGGAGAACGACGAGGGCCTGTCCCCGCTGGACGCCGCCTCGCAGATCGCGGTCCCGGAGTTCGACGGCCGCCTGATCACCGTGCCGTTCTCCTTCAAGGAGGTCGACGAGGACGGTCTGCCGGTGTACGTCGCCGACCCCGAGCGCGCCGCCCGGGTCGCCGGTATCGCCGTACGCCACGCCCGGCTGCGCCATATCCCGGCCGCCGACAAGCGCCTGGCGCTGGTCCTCTCCGCATACCCCACCAAGCACTCCCGTATCGGCAACGCGGTCGGCCTGGACACCCCGGCGAGCGCCGTGGCGCTGCTGCGCCGCCTCCGCGCCGATGGCTACGACTTCGGTGACGAGTCCGCGGAGCCGGTGCCCGGTCTGGCCTCCGGCGACGGCGACGAGCTGATCTACGCCCTCATCGAGGCCGGCGGCCACGACCAGGAGTGGCTCACCGAGGAGCAGCTCGCCCGCAACCCGGTCCGTATCCCGGCCGCCGACTACAAGCGCTGGTACGCCACGCTGCCGCAGGAACTCCGCGACGCCGTCGAGCAGCACTGGGGCCCGCCGCCCGGCGAGATGTTCGTCGACCGCAGCCGCAACCCCGAGGGCGACATCGTCCTGGCGGCCCTGCGCCGCGGCAATCTCCTCGTCCTCATCCAGCCCCCGCGCGGCTTCGGCGAGAACCCCATCGCGATCTACCACGACCCCGATCTGCCGCCCTCGCACCACTACTTGGCGGCCTACCGCTGGATCGCGGCCTCGCAGCAGGACGGCGGCTTCGGGGCGGACGCCATGGTCCACCTCGGCAAGCACGGCAACCTGGAGTGGCTGCCGGGGAAGAATGCCGGGCTCTCCGCCGCCTGTGGGCCCGACGCCGCGCTCGGCGACCTTCCCCTCATCTACCCCTTCCTGGTCAACGACCCCGGCGAGGGCACCCAGGCCAAGCGCCGCGTCCACGCCACCCTCGTCGACCACCTCGTCCCGCCCATGGCGCGCGCCGAGTCGTACGGCGACATCGCCCGCCTGGAGCAGCTGCTCGACGAGTACGCCGCCATCTCCTCGATGGACCCGGCCAAGCTGCCCGCCATCCGCGCCCAGATCTGGACCCTGATCCAGGCCGCCAAGCTCGACCACGACCTGGGCCTGGAAGACCGTCCCGACGACGACGGCTTCGACGACTTCCTGCTGCACGTCGACGGCTGGCTGTGCGAGGTCAAGGACGCCCAGATCCGCGACGGTCTGCACGTCCTCGGTGGCGCGCCGACCGGCGAGGCGCGGGTCAACCTCGTCCTCGCGATCCTGCGGGCCCGCCAGATCTGGGGCGGCACCTCCGCGCTCCCCGGGCTGCGCGAGGCCCTCGGCCTGGACGAGTCCGCGGCGACGCGTACGACGGCCGACGAGGCCGAGGCGACGGCCCGGAGCCTCGTCCAGGCGATGGAGGACGCCGACTGGGACCCGGCCGCGGTCGCCGCCGTAGCCGGCGGTCATGGCCAACAGGTAGCCGACATCCTCGACTTCGCCGCCCGCCAGGTGGTCCCCCGCCTCTCCTCCACCACCGACGAACTCGACCACGCCGTGCACGCGCTCAACGGCGGCTTCGTCCCGGCGGGCCCGTCCGGCTCGCCCCTCCGCGGCCTGGTCAACGTCCTTCCGACCGGCCGCAACTTCTACTCCGTCGACCCCAAGGCGGTCCCGTCCCGCCTCGCCTGGGAAACCGGCCAGGCCCTCGCCGACTCCCTCCTGGAGCGCTACCGCACGGACAACGGCGACTGGCCGGAGTCGGTCGGCCTCTCCCTCTGGGGCACCAGCGCGATGCGCACGAGCGGCGACGATGTGGCCGAGGCGCTCGCCCTGCTGGGCATCCGCCCCGTCTGGGACGACGCCTCCCGCCGCGTCACGGGCCTGGAGCCGATCCCCCTCGCCGAGCTGAACCGCCCCCGTATCGACGTCACGCTCCGCATCTCCGGATTCTTCCGCGATGCGTTCCCCCACGTCATCGGCCTCCTCGACGACGCCGTACGCCTCGCCGCATCCCTCGACGAGCCCGCCGGCGACAACTTCGTCCGCGCCCACACCCAGGCCGACCTCGCCTCCCACGGCGACGAACGCCGCGCCACCACCCGCATCTTCGGCTCCCGCCCGGGAACGTACGGCGCGGGTCTGCTCCAGCTCATCGACAGCCGCGACTGGCGCACGGACGCGGACCTCGCCGAGGTCTACTCCGTCTGGGGCGGCTACGCCTACGGCCGCGGTCTCGAAGGGCGCCCAGCCCGCGACGAGATGGAGACCGCCTACAAGCGCATCGCGGTCGCCGCCAAGAACACCGACACCCGCGAACACGACATCGCGGACTCGGACGACTACTTCCAGTACCACGGCGGCATGGTCGCCACGGTCCGTGCCCTGCGCGGCACGGCCCCCGAGGCGTACATCGGCGACTCCACCCGCCCCGAAACGGTCCGCACCCGCACCCTGGTGGAGGAAACCTCCCGCGTCTTCCGCGCGCGCGTCGTGAACCCCCGCTGGATCGAGGCCATGCGACGCCACGGCTACAAGGGCGCCTTCGAACTCGCCGCGACCGTCGACTACCTCTTCGGCTACGACGCGACCACGGGCGTCGTCGCCGACTGGATGTACGACAAGCTCGCCCAGACCTACGTCCTGGACCCGGAAAACCGCGCCTTCCTCCAGGACGCCAACCCCTGGGCCCTGCACGGCATCGCCGAACGCCTCCTGGAGGCCGAATCCCGCGGCATGTGGGAGAAGCCGGACGCCGAAACCCTGGCGGCCCTGCGCCAGGCATTCCTGGAGACGGAGGGGGACTTGGAGGGGGAGGACTGAGGACAGCGGGGGCTCCGGGGGACGGCAGCATCGCCCCCCGGAGCGCTGGACGAAACGTCCCGTAAGAGTCAGGGTTCCCTGTCTCGATCAACGCCGAAGTCGACGATGGCGGTGTCGCCTCGACGGACAATGGGGTGCGCCACCTGGGTGGGTCTCCGCACCCAAACACATTCGCCGGTCTTGGTGACCGTCAGTCCCATGTCGGTGTCGGCTGGACGATCCAGCTTGTCCCACTCGCGCCGGACCGCCTCCACCTCACCCCACAAGCTGCGGACCCCGAACTCGGTGACGGTGCCGTCGGCATCCGCGATGGCACCCGAGCCTCGGCCGTCGTGCACCCACACGCGTAGGTCTGTGCCCTCTCGCCCTTCAGCGAGCGTGATGCCGGGGAGGCGGGCGCCCGCGTACAGCGCGAACCCGGGTGTGAGCGTCTCTTGAGGCAGGACCTCGGTGGACCGTGAGCGGGGCGAGGATGTGTCCGGGGTGATACCGGCGGTGCCACGGTGAGAGCGCATCGGCATGTAGGCGGCGCTCCCCGCGAACGAGCCCGACGCCGTGCCGTCCTCGTCGGCGGTGAGGCGGACCATGGCGCCGCACCAGAAGTCGCTCACTCTGGGCGCCACCAGCACGCCGCCCGGCCGCAGTTCCTTGATCAGGGCGTACGGAACATGGCGCAGGGCGCAGGTCGCCACGATCCGGTCGTACGGCGCGCCTGCCGGCCAGCCGTGCTCCCCGTCGGTGACGACCAGCCGCGGCCGATATCCGGCGGCCGACAGATACCGCTCCGCCTGCGCCGACAGGGACGCGTCGATCTCGACGCTCGTGACGCGGTGGTCGCCGAGCCGAGCCGACAGCAACCCGGCGACGTGACCGGTGGCGGTGCCGATCTCCAGGACCTTCTGTCCATCCCGCACATCGAGCAGGCTCAACATCTTGGCCACCATCGACGGCATGCTGTTGGACGAGGTGGCGACCCCAGGGCCGTCCGTCGCTCCGTCGTCGACCTGCGTGACGACTGGTTCATCGGAGGACACCAGGGCACTGCGCTCTTCGGCGGTCGTGATCGGACGGCACCGGTCGGGGTCCTGCCGCCAGACGTGCTCAGGCAGATACGCCTGACGCGGGGTGCGTTCCCATACGGCGCGCCACTCGGGGGTCAACAGGCCGCGCTCGTCCAGAGACTGGACGAGCGCGGCGTGCCCCTCTTGGGGATCGGTCACCGGCTCATGCCACCTTGGGACGGTCCCCGATGGCGTACGCCCTGGTGCGCTGCTGGGCGAGGGCGGCGCACACATCGCACCCGGCAACCGGCTGGGGCTTCGGCACCGACGCCGGTTCCTTCAGATGAACGGGGCGGCACATGCGGGGCATCAGCTCACCACCTCCACCCCGTGAATCCAGCGCGGCCCGGCGTCGACCCCGTACGCCGCGAGCCACAGCGCCCGCCGCCGTCCGCGCTGCAACCGCCGTTCGCGTCGTTCCTCGGGTGTGAGGACATACGGGCGGATCAGGGCGGTGTCCTCACCACGCAGCAGCACTGGCTCACGTGCGGGCACGCGGGGAAGCACCGACGTCAGCGCATCCGCGCGCGCCACGGCGGGCAACGGGCTGGCGGACCGGTGGCGCCCCCGCGCGGGCAGTAACAGCCGCAACAGCAGTGCGAAGATCCAGGCGCTATGTTTGCGCATGTCGTCAACCTTCCAGGGGTTGGTGGCCATGCCCCCGGGCCGGTCGTAACGGTCGCGGGGGTCTGTCTCAGTCATCTGGACAGGATTCAGCGCAGGACGGCATGAGCCCCATATCCCGGCGGTAATCTCACCGTGGGATGACTTCTCATCCCATCGCGATACGGGGGAGGATCATGCCGACGGCACCACTCGTACCGATCGAACTGCCCGAGTGGGCTTGGCAGCGAGCCGAAGTCCGCGAAGCCTTACGAGAACGCGCCATGGGCGCCGTGTTCCGACACGTCCAGCAATACGGCGGGGCGAGTCAGGCCAGAATCGCTACGGCCGTAGCCATGACACAGGCACGGGTGAACGAAGTCATCAACGGACGACGGGAGATCACGCGCCTTGACGTGTTCGAGCGCATCGCGGACGGGCTGAACATGCCGGACGACGCCCGGCATTTGCTCGGCCTTGCGTCGGCACGGGACACGCACAGCAGTGGGCGCGCGTTCGACCTGGCCGCATTCCCGGAAGTCGTGCGGGTGTATGCCACCCAAGCTGCGGCGTCCGAAGATATCCGACAACTTGCCATGTCTGCACAACAGTTGGACATTCTAGCCGTGCGGGGGCTTGGTCTTATTGGGCTGAACGATTCTCTACTTCGTTCAGCCCTCATTCGACCAGAAGATCAGCAGGCGCCACAGATTCGCGTGTTGTTGCTTGACCCTGAATCTCCTGCCCTTGCCGTGCGAGCGGCAGAAATTGGAGAATCGGCCGAGTCACTCGCCGGAGGCGTCGAACTGGCCGAGTCTCGATTGCGCGAATTGTCGAGCGTCTCAGACCTTCAAGTCTACCGGTATGGAATGTATCCAACGTGGCGCATTATCAGGCTGGACGGCACCATGTTCGTCTCGGCCTTCGACGCCGGATGGGAGGGGCACGAATCGGCTACCTACAAGGTCATGGAGACGCCGCACGGGCCGCTGTATCGAGGGTTTCAGCGAATGTTCGCGTCCATGGTCGAAACAGGAATCCGTACTGTCTGAGCGGAGGATCGTGCGTTGATTGAGGCGGAGCTGAAAGCGCGGGTGTACAACCCCGAGTACGTCATGGCGCAGCTTGACCAGAAGGCCGAGGGGCGGGCCGAGGTCTATCAAGACACCTACTACGACGACCCGTCGGGAAGCCTCGATGCGCAGGACCAAGAATTGAGGGTTCGCACGATCCACGGTCCGAACTCGACGCGATCCGTTCTTACATACAAGTGCGCCCGAGTTGATTCGGAGTCCGGCTCGAAGCCGGAGCATGAAACGCGCGTGGACAACCCGGAAGCCGTTCACGCCATGCTGCGGGGACTCGGGTACGTTCCGGCAATCGCATTCCAGAAGCGGTGCCGAAATTACGAGTTCAGTTCTCGCGGCCGCCTTTTCCTTGCCACGCTGGTCCAAGTTCCGGAGATCGAAGGAACCTTCCTGGAAGTCGAGACCATGGTTCCGCAAGAGAAGGAACTCTCTTTGGCCCTTGACGACGTCCGGTCAGTCATGGGTGAACTCGACATTCATGAAGCCGACTTCACGACAGAGCTCTACACGGACGCCGTGGCGGCACACCGTGCCCCTGGTGCGGGAGCCCGGGGCCCTAGCCTCCCGTAGGGGCGAAGTCCGGCCCCACCGTCAGTGTGACCTCCCCCGCCGTCGCCTCCGCCGACTGCTTCAGCTTGGTGCCGGGGAAGCGGGAGGCCAGTACTTGTGCCTGGGTTTTGAGGGCGGCGGGGTAGGTGATGGTGGTTTTGTCGGTTGACGGGGCGTTGCCGGTGGCCGTGACCGTGAAGCCGAGGCCGCGGAGGCGGGTGGCGGCGGTGGCAGCCTGCCCCGCGGCGCCGGTGCCGTTGAGGACGCGGACCCGGACGGCGCGGGCGGTCACCGGGTTCTTGGCGGCTTCGGCGAGTTTCTTCTTGCCGGCGGCGCCGATCTCGCGGTCGTGCGCGAGGTCGCTGAACAGGTCCCCGGCCTGCGGGTACTGCCAGATCACATTGGCCTTGTCGGTGGGGACGTCGGCCTCGCGGTAGTAGTTGGGCACGGTCAGGAAGGTGAGGCGGTCGCGCGGGATGCCCTTGACCGTCGCGGCGAGGTCGTAGAGGGGCTTGAGGCCCGCCAGGTCCTTGTCGGTCTTGATGGACTTGGTGAGCGAGTTGAGGAAGTCGTAGAGGGCGCCGGGGCTGGTGAGTTTGTCCTGGGCCTTGGCGCCCAGCGCCTGCATGAACTCCTGCTGGCGGCCGATGCGTCCGAGGTCGGAGCCGTCGCCGACGCTGTAGCGGGTACGGACGTAGCCGAGGGCCTTCTCGTCCCGGACGGTCTGGCAGCCCGCGTCCATGTCGAGGTGGGCCTTCTCGTCGTGGATGGCGTGCTTGGGGCAGACCTCTATGCCGTCCAGGGCGTTGACCATGCCTTTGAAGCCTTGGAAGTCGATCGACGTGAAGTGGTCGATGCGCAGTCCGGTGTTCTTCTCGACGGTCTTGATGGTGCAGGTGGCGGCCTTGCGGATGTCGCCGGTGTCGCCGCCGATCGAGAACGCTTCGTTGATCTTGAAGTGGTGGGGGGAGGACGCGGAGCCGTTGCCGCGTTCGCAGGCGGGGATCTGCACCCAGGAGTCGCGCGGGAAGGACAGCGCGGTGGCCCACTTACGGTTGGCGGCGATGTGCAGCACCATCAGTGTGTCCGACTGCATGGTGGTCAGGCCCTTGCCGTACTTGGCGTTGGCGCCCGCGCGGCTGTCCGAGCCGACGACCAGGATGTTCTTGGAGCCGGGGCTGAGGTTGGCGGGCCGGTCGCTGCCCAGTCCGAGATCCAGGCCCTGGATGTTGCCGTCCAGCTTGAAGTAGACCCATGCGCCGGCCCCGGCCGTGCCGAGCAGCAGGACGCCGAGGACGCCGCCGGTCCAGGCGAGGATCCGGCCGCGGCGGGTGATGCGCAGTTTGCCGCCACCGGCGCGGGTGCCGGATGCCCGGCCTGCCCTGCGGGAGCCGCGCTCGGCTCTGCGGGAAGTGCCTTCGGCCGTACGGGACCTGGGGGCGGCGGCGGAGCCGCTGCGCGAATCGGGGCCCGCGGTTCTGCGGCGGGATGTGCCGGGCCGGTCCGACCCGTCGCCCGAGGGCGCGGTGGCCCGTCGGGGCGTCGTCTGCCTGTGCGTCTGCCTGTCATGCACGCCGGTGGCCCTTCTGGTCCTTCAGATACTTCGTGGGGGAGCGGGCGGCATCGGCGGCCGAAGGCGGCAGCAGGGGGGAGTGCGGCGGTTGCGGCAGGGGGTGGGTGGTCAGATGCCGGTGCTGGGGAGGAGTCGTACGGACTCGGGGTCGTAGCGGAGCCATTGCGGACGCGGGCCGCCGGGGAGGGTGCGCAGTCGGCACCACTCGTCGCCGGTGCCGTCCGTCCACCAGGCGCTGATCCGCCCCAACTCCCAGGTGCCGTCGGGGTATTGGACCTCCACGGGTTGGTAAACCCATCGCACCTCCGCCTCTGGAGGCGGACAATCCCAGGTCAGGAGTCCGCGCTTCGTCGCCATCTCCCCCTTCGGCCGCGCCTGTTGCATGTGTCGGACGCAATTCTACCGGCCGTATCTACAGCGTTGTAGAAGTTGTCCGATTTGGAGCGGATCACAGCGTCAGCCATGAACCACAGCGTCAGCCATGAACCACAGCGTCAGCCATGAACCACAGCGTCAGCCACGAACCACAGCGTCAGCCATGAATCGCGGCGTCAGCGGAGCTTCCGGCGGCAAGTGCAGGAGGTCGAGCGTCAATTGTGGATCATTCTGCCTTCACAACGGCGTGGCCGCCTTGAGAACGACGAACAGCGCTACCGCCGCGTTCAGCGCGGAGAGGGCGGAGGCGGCGGTGCCTGCCGCGGCGACGAGCGCGGCCAGGCCCGCCGGGGTCAGGGCCGGCGGCCAGCTGCGGGCCGGCGGCACGGGCGCCAGCAGCGCCGCCACCCGGCGCGGCACCGGGCCCGGCTCGGGCGCCGCGAACTGCGCCAGCTCCGGGTGCGGCGCGGGCCGTGCGACCAGCGCCGCCTTGCCCACGGCACGGGCGGTCAGCCGCCGGTCGCCGACCACCCGGGCCGCCTCCTCGTCCGCCCACCGCTCGGTGCTGAAGGCGACCGCGGAACGCAGCGGAAGAAGCAGCGGATTGACGCAGCCGGCCAGCCGTACGGCCAGGAGATAGCGGTGGTGACGGCAGCTCAGATGGGCGCGCTCATGGGCGAACAGGGCCGCCTGCTCGTCGGTGTCCAGGCTGCGCAGCATGCCGCGGGAGACCGCGATCCGGCCCGGCCGGGCGGGGCGGCCCGGGCGGCCGGGGGTGCCGGGCACGGCGTATGCGTACGGATCGTCGTCCGGCAGCACCGCCGGGTCGGCGCCGGCCGGCAGGACGTCCAGCGCCCGGTGCGTACGGGCCCGGATACGGCGGTGGCGGCGCAGCGCGGTCCCGCACCCGGTGAGGGCGGCGGCCAGCGCGAGCATCGCGGCGGTCCCGGCGACCTCGACGTACGGCACCGCGGCCCGCACCTCCGGGTCCGACCAGCCGTCGGGCAGCGGATTGCCGGGCAGCTGGGCGGTCCCGACGACCAGCAGCAGTCCCAGGCAGAGCGTGCTGCACAGGCCGAGGACGGCGGCGAGCAGGGTCAGCAGGCGGGTGACGCCGCGCGGGTGGAGGTGCTGCTCGGCGAGCCGGGCGATCGGCAGCGCGGTGAGCGGCAGGACGAGCGGCAGGAAGACGAAGACACCCACCGGTCAGCCTCCGCGCGCTTCGTCCGAGGGGCGGGGCGGGGAGCAGGGGTGGTCGGCCGGGTGGGCCTGGCCGGGGCCCGGGTCCTGGCCGGCGTCCTCGGCCGTGGCGCGGTCCAGGAGGCTGCGCAGCAGTTGCTCGTCGTGCGCGGAGAGCGCGGAGACGAAGCTGGTGAGGACGGCGTCCCGGTCCGGTTCGCCGTCCAGGACGCGGCGCATCCGCAGCGCGGCGAGACCGGCCTCGTCGGCGGCCGGGGTCCATACGTACGCACGGCCGACGCGCTCGCGGGTGACGGCCTTCTTGTCGTGCAGCCGGGACAGGATCGTCATCACGGTCGTGTACGCGAGGTCGCCGCCGAGCCGTTCCTGGACCCAGGCGGCGGTCGCCGGGCCGGGCGAGCGGTGCAGCGCGGCCAGCACCTGGGCCTCCAGCTGGCCCTGGCCGCGCCGGCGGGCGCGGCCGTGTCCGCCGGCGCCGAACGCGCCGCCGAACTCCCCCAGCCTCGGCTTCTCCCCCAGCCTCGCCTTCCGACCGTGGGTGCCCCCATCGCCGAGCGGATCACCCAGGGAGTCACCGCGGGGCTCCCCGAGGGACTCGCCGAAGTCCCCCGGTCCGGGCTTCCCCATGCCGTCGCCTCCCGTCGCGCCGGGTGTCCCGCTGGCCGGGACGTCGGGGCATTTTACTGAGCGGCCGGATACCGGGATGCGGTCCGTCGGTACGCGGATGCGGTCCGTCCCGGTACATCCCGCCCGATAACTTCTACACTCCTGTAGATTTTAGCTCCCGTACGCGGACACAACCACGCGGACACGGCAACACCCGGACACACCACCTGGAGGGGAAACCATGGGAGTCTCGCTGGCCAAGGGCGGCAACGTCTCGCTGTCCAAGGAAGCGCCCGGACTGACCGCGGTCACGGTCGGCCTCGGCTGGGATGTGCGGACGACGACGGGCGCGGACTACGACCTGGACGCCAGCGCCCTGCTGTGCACCGAGGCGGGCAAGGTCGCCTCGGACCGGCACTTCGTCTTCTACAACAACCTGACCAGCCCGGACGGCTCGGTGGAGCACACCGGCGACAACCTGACCGGTGAGGGCGAGGGGGACGACGAGGCCATCAACGTGAACCTCGCCGGCGTGCCCGCCGAGATCGCGAAGATCGTCTTTCCGGTCTCCATCCACGACGCGGAGACCCGCGGCCAGAGCTTCGGCCAGGTCCGTAACGCCTTCATCCGCGTGGTCAACCGGGCGGACGGGGTGGAGCTGGCGCGCTACGACCTGAGCGAGGACGCCTCGACCGAGACCGCGATGGTCTTCGGCGAGCTGTACCGCAACGGCGCGGAGTGGAAGTTCCGCGCGGTGGGCCAGGGGTACGCGTCCGGACTGGCGGGCATCGCGGCCGACTTCGGCGTCAACGTCTGACGGCGGCGCGGGCGTCCGTACGGCGCGGGCGGACGTAGGTGAACGAGGGGGTGGCGATGGCCACCCCCTCGCGTCCGTCCCTCAGAGGTCGAACTCGCCCGGCGCGATGCCCAGCGCGAAGCACACCTCGCGCACCAGCGCCTGCTCCGTCTTGTCGAAGTCGCCGTCGGCGCCGCCGATCACAATGCCGATCTGGATCACGGCCCGCGCCTCGACCGGCTTCTTCTTCACCTTGCCGACCTCCTGCATGACGGCGACCTTGCCGAAGTCGAAGTCCGCGGCCAGCTTGTCGAGGTAGCCGTCGAAGCGGCGCTGGAGATCGTCCGCGGGGAAGTTCTGCAGCACCTCGTTCGTGGCGATGAGCTGGGCCACGCGCCGGCGTTCCGCGGGGTCGATGGAGCCGTCCGCGGCGGCCACCAGGGCGCATATCGCCATGCTCGCGTCCCGGAAGGCGCCGCTCTTGAGGTCGTTCTTCTTGGCGACGAGCTGGGTCTGCATCGTCTGGGCGGAATCCTTGATCCGGTCCCACAGGGCCATTGGTCCTCCTTGGTCGTCGTTGTGCCGCACGGCGGGCGCGCGGGTCATGCGGTCGGGGCGTGCACTCGGACCGTGCGCTCGGACCGTGCGGTCGGTCATGCGGTCAGCCGTGCGGCCATCCATGCGTCAGCAAAATCTACAGGCTTGTAGAAGTTGCCCGTACGGGATCATCCCTATCTGGGTAGATCAATCGCGTAATCACCGTGGTTGAGGCGATTTGTGGGCAGGGTTCGCGTACCTTGGAACCACCGAAGGGAATCCGTACTCCGGCGGTCGCGCCGGATTCGTCCCGAGGTGCCTGAGGTGAGCACCATGCAGACTCTGTTGACCGTGATCGTGCTGCTCGCACTGGTCGCTCTGGGGGCCCTCTTCATCGCCCGGGTCAACGCCCAGACGACCGGGCGGCTTGCCACCCACCGATACGCGGCCCTGCGCCCGTCGTTCCGGCTCCGGCTGCGCAAGCGGCCGCACGGCGACACCACCCACCCCGGGCCGCACCAGGCCGGACCACCGCCACCCACCCCCAAGACAGGCGACGACTTGTGACGTCCACCGCCCGTAACGCCCCGTCGACGCAGCAACCGAGCCGGCAACCGAGCCGGCCGTACGACGGAACGTCGCCGTTTCCCACCGATGACCATGAAGCCCCGCCGAGCAGCGGCCGCCGGATGTATGTGACGGTCACCGGCATCATCGTCGTCGCCCCGTTCGTGGGCCTCGCGGTCGCCATCCCGCTGCTGTGGGGCAGCGTCGTACGCCCCGCCGACCTCGTACTCGCCGCCGTGTTCTACGTCGTCACGGGCCTGGGCGTGACCGTCGGATTCCACCGCGGCCTCACCCACGGCAGCTACACCGCGACCCCCGCACTGCGGATCGCGCTCGCCATCGCCGGATCGCTCAGCTTCCAGGGCGATGTCATCGACTGGGTCGCCACCCACCGCCGCCACCACGCCTTCACCGACCGCCCCGGCGATCCGCACTCCCCGTACCGCTACGGCACCAGCCTGCGCGGACAGTTGCGCGGCCTGGTGCACTCGCACATCGGCTGGCTGTTCGGCAACGACCCCACCTCGCATGAGCACTTCGCGCCCGACCTGCTCGCCGACCGCGGCATCCGCGCGGTGGACCGGGCGTTCCCCGCGCTGTGTCTGCTCACCCTCGGGCTGCCGTTCGCGCTCGGCTGGGCCATCGGGGGCTCCTGGGTCACCGGGCTCACCGCCCTCCTCTGGGCGGGCTTCATCCGGATCGCGCTGCTGCACCATGTCACCTGGAGCGTGAACTCCCTCTGCCATGTGATCGGTGAGCGGCCGTTCCGCACCCGGCGGTACGACCGGGCGACCAACCTGTGGCCGCTGGCCCTGCTCTCGTTCGGTGAGAGCTGGCACAACCTGCACCACGCCGACCCGACCTGCGCCCGGCACGGCGTCGACCGCGGTCAGCTCGATCCGTCCGCCGCCCTCATCCGGCTCTTCGAACGCGCCGGCTGGGTGCACGATGTGCGCTGGCCGGACCCGGCCCGGGTCGCGGCCCGCCGCGTCCAGGCGGGCTGAGGGGCCGTGACCGGGATGCGCCGCCCGTGACCTCCCGCCAGGAGCACACCATGACCACCGCCTCCGGTGCTCTCCCCGAACACCCGGCCCCACCGCCCGTCGCCCGCCTGACCATCGCCCCGCACAGCGAGGCCGCGCGCCGGATAGACGGGGTCTGGTGGCCGCACTCGGCCGATCTCGTCACCGAACTGCCCGAGCTGCTGGCCGCGTTGCCCTTCGACTGGCCGCGGATGACGCACGCCACGGTGAACGGCGCGAGGTGGTCCGCGCTCCCCTGCCACATCCTCGTCGCGGGCCACGTGGTCCGGCTGCGCAGGACCGCCAACCGCCCCGGCCCGGACACCATCTGCCTGGTCTCCACCGGCATCGGCCGCCGGGACCTGCTGATCATCCCGCCCGATACGCCCGAGCCGGAGGCCATCCACGTCATGGCGGAGATGGCCGGTACGGGGCACCTCGCGACGGCCTGACGGGCGGCGGCCACGGCGAGCGCACGGGCCCGGCTTTGCCGAACGGTCGACGAAAGGTGGACGAACGGTCGACCCGCCATCGCCACCGGCCGGATACCTTCCAGGCGTCCCTTGATCCTGTTGACCCTCAGGTGCGGGCCCTTCTGCGTACGGACTCTGCGTGCCCGAATCTGCGTACCCGAATCTGCGTACCCGCCTCTGTGTACGGATTCTGCGTACGGATTCCGGCTAGCGATTCCGTGTCCGGAAGGAGCTCGCTGGAAGGCATGCCATGAATCCGGCCGACGGCCCCTTGACCAGCCCTGTCGATCCCCTCGTTTCTGTGGTTCCTGTCGTTCCCGTCGATGTATGCGCCACCGCGGCCGCGCTGCCGGATGCCTGGCGTTCCCGCCCGCTCGGCCGGGTCGGTTCGGCCTGCGTCAAGGTCCTGAGGATGAATGAGCTGCCGGTCGAGGAGGAGCAGCACGACGCCCCCGAGGCGCTGTTGGTGCTCGACGGCAGGCTGGAGCTGACGGTGGCGGGGGAGCCGGTGTCGGTGGGGCCCGGCGAGATCTACTGGGTGGCGGCGGGCGCCCGGCACGCCGTACGGCCCGGCAGCGTCGGCACGCTGGTCATCCTGGATGTGCCCGGCTAGTGCGTCCGGGTGGTGTTCATCCGAAGAACGCCAACCCGGGGGCGTCGCTCCCACATTCCTCGCATTGCGTACTCATCATAAGAAAGCGCAACGGATCTCCCCACGGATCTCCCCGCCAGTGAGATCTCTACCGAAAGCGAGGGGCCATGGCTGCGACCAAGGTCACGAAGTTCTGGGCGGTGTGCCTTGCCGTACTCGGCAAGCTGCTGGCCTCACTGGGCGTCTCCGCCGCGGCGTCGGCGGCGCGCCGGGAGGCGGCGATGCACGGGGACGGCGCGCGCACCACCTCGGACGCCGCGCGGGACGCCGCGCCGGACCGTGACCCTGTGCCGTCGTGCGGCCAAGTCGGCTCCGGCCGAAGGATGTTGGGGGACTGCGCGCAGCTGCCGCCCACCATCAAGCAGCGCATCCGTGCCGAGGCCCACGGCGCTTCGCCCACCTTGCGCACCCGCCTCGCCGCCGGCGTCGAGCCGCTGCACACCGTCCCCGCCATGGCCGCTCTGCACACCGGAACCGACGCGGACGAGATCCCCACGGTCCTCCCGGCGGCCCACCGCCGCGCGCACGCCGACTGCGCCGCCTGACACACAGATACTTTGGCCCGACGGGTCAATGGGTGAGTGGGTTAACGGGCCAACGGCTCAACGGGGCAACGGGGCATGAGGGCTCCGGCCTCAGTTGTGCGCGCAGTGCCCTGACGTCGCCCTGACGTCACCCCGCCCGTCCCTCGCGCCCGAAGGACAGCGGCCGGATTCCCCCTCGCCTACCGGATCCGCTGCGGTGTCGGGTGACCGGCCGACGCCGCTCACACCAGGGCCCGCTCCGGCATCGGCTGCTCCACGCCGTCCATCTCCAGCGTGCAGCGCGGCCGGGTCGGGACGAGGTGCGGCTCGCGCACCCGGACCAGGAGCGGACGGGCCGGCTCTCCGGGCAGCTCGGCGGCCAGCGTGCTCATCCCGCGGCCGTGCTCCTTCTGGTACGCGACCACTTTGCCGTCGACCAGGAGCTCTATCTCGCCGTCCCGGCCGGGCCCGATGTTCACGGTGATCGAGTGGTCGCCCCGGTCCACATGGAAGTGGTGGCTGTGCCCCATCACGCACCTCCCGCAGTGAGCTGTCCGTACGTTCCAGCCTAGGCCCTGTCGTCACACTCCCGCCTGCCCCGCGACGCCTGGCACGCGCGCTCGCTGCGTTGTCGGGCTCTTCCCGGTACGCCCAGTACCGGGAAGACCCTCCGCCTTGCGATCGCACGCACCAGACGCCGCGGGGCCTGCCCTTCGGGCAGACGGCGCGAGTGTGACGACAGGGCCTAGGCCCGCCGGGGAATTCCGCGAGCGACAGCGCTGTGCACTTCCTGGAGCGACAATTGTGGTGAATGGGAGACGGCGATGAACGGCTCGGTCCGTGTCGGACGTGTTGTCGGGGTCCCGCTGCGGATGCACTGGAGCGTTCCGCTGCTGGTGGTCCTCTTCGCGTACGGGCTCGGCAGCCAGACCCTGCCCGTATGGACTCCGGGGCGGTCGGACGCCGTGTACGCCCTGGCCGGTGTCGTAGGGGCCGCGCTGCTCATGGGCAGCCTGCTGCTCCACGAGGCGGCGCACGCTGCTGCCGCCCGGCGGAAGAAGATCTCGGTCGAGGACGTGACGCTGTGGGCGCTGGGCGGCATGACCCGGATGGGGCGGCCGAAGACCGCGGGGGCGGCCTTCGTGGTGGCCGTCAGCGGGCCGCTGACCAGCCTTGTCATCGGTGGCGCCGCGCTCGGAGCGGGTCTCGGACTGCTTGCGGTGTCCGGCTGGGCGGCGGTGCCCGCCGTCGTCCTGGTGTGGCTCGGCTGGGCGAATCTGTTCCTGGGTGTGTTCAATCTGCTGCCCGCCGTGCCGCTCGACGGGGGGCGGGTGGTGCAGGCGCTGCTGTGGTGGCGCACCGGAGACCGGGACCGCGCGGACCTCGCCGCTTCCCGGAGCGGCCAGGTCATGGGCGTGCTGATGGTGGCGGTCGGCTGGATCTCGGTGCTGCGCGGGGCGCCGGGCGGCCTGTGGATCGTCTTCGTCGGCCTGTTCATCATGATCGTCGCCGGGGCGGAACGCCGGCGCACCGCCATGCACACCGCGCTGCGGGACATACGGGTGGCCGACGCCATGTCCAGCCCGGTGACCACCGGCGCCGACTGGCTGACCGTCCGGCACTTCATCGACGAGGTGGCCGTGCAGGCCCGCCATTCCGCGCTGCCACTGCTCGACTTCGAAGGCCGTCCCAGCGGAATCGTGCAGGTGGGCAGGCTTGCGGGGATACCGGCGGCGCGCCGGGAGACGCTGCGTGTGCGCGAGGTGGCGACCCCGCTGTCCCAGTGCGTGGTCGCCGCTCCGGACGATCTTCTGAGCGATGCCCTGGACAAGCTCAGCCTCCGCACCGGCATGCGCGTCCTCGTCGTGGACCAGGGGCATCTGGTGGGGATCATCACCGGGAAGGACATCGCCCGGCTGATGCGGCGGCACACGCTGGGCGGCAAGGGGGCAGATGGCCGGGGGACCGAGGGCCAGGGCACCGATGGTCAGGGGACCGACTGAGCCGGTGGAGGTGTGATGCGGTACGTAACGGTCACTGCGCTGAGCCATCCCGGGCTGATGCGCGAGCACAACGAGGACAGCCTGGTCGTCGGTCCGTGGACGCTCTGCGGCACCGTGACGGAGAACCCGCAGACCCTGGTGTTCCCACTCGGCAGACCGCTCGTCGTCGCGGTCGCCGACGGCATGGGCGGGCAGCCGGCCGGCGAGGTGGCCAGCGCGCTCATCGTCCGGCACCTGGCGTCGTACGGTCCGTCACTGGACAGCGAGGAAGCCGTCCGTGACGCCCTGAACCTCTGCAACCACGCGGTGTACGCGGCCGCCGACCGCGATCCGGCGCTGAGCACCATGGGCAGCACGGTCGCCGGCGCCGTCGTGCTGCCGGATGCGCTGATGGTGTTCAACGTCGGCGACAGCAGAGTGCTCGACGCGACGCATGACGGACTGCGCCAGGTGAGCGTGGACGACAGCCCGCCGCTGCCGCCGGGGCGGCGCACCACGTCGATCGTCACCCAGTCGCTCGGCGGCGCGGACCGGTTCATCGCCATCACACCGCACGTCACCACGTCGCCGCTCACCACCGACGGCCGCTACCTGGTGTGCACCGACGGCCTGACCGACCCCGTACCGGAGGACGAACTCGACGGCCTGCTGCGGGCCCACAGCGACGGCAGGGCCGCCTTCGAGCTGTGGAAGTCCGCCATCGAGGCGGGCGGCCCGGACAACATCACGCTCGCGCTGATCGGCGTCGGCGGGACTTCGGACGCTCCCCCAGCCTCCGGCCGGGGGGACCCCCATCTCGCTTAGCTCGGCTAACCTGGGGGAATGGGCGGTGACTTGATCACCGTGTTCCTCTGCGGTGACGTGATGCTCGGCCGCGGCGTCGACCAGATCCTGCCGAATCCCGGTGACCCGGCGCTGCGGGAGGGGTACGTCCACGACGCCCTGGACTATGTCGCGCTGGCCGAGGCGGCGAACGGCCCCATCCCCCGCCCGGTCGACTTCTCCTGGCCATGGGGAGACGCGCTCCAGGTACTCGATGACGCCGCGCCCGACGCCCGGGTGGTCAATCTGGAGACCAGCGTCACCGGGGACGGCACCTTCGCACCCGGCAAGGAAGTCCACTACCGGATGCACCCCGCGAACCTCCCCTGCCTGGCCGCTGCCCGCCCCGACGTCTGCGTACTGGCCAACAACCACGTCCTGGACTTCGGGCACCGCGGACTGGACGAGACGCTCGACGCCCTGGCGGGCGCGGGGCTGCGGACGGCGGGCGCGGGCCGGGACGCCGACGCGGCGGGCCGGCCGGCGATCGTGCCCGTCGAGGGCGGCCGCCGGGTGCTGGTCCTCTCCTTCGGGATGCCGTCCAGCGGCATCCCGCGCACCTGGGCCGCCACCGGAAGCCAGGGCGGTGTCGACTTCGTGGCCAGGCCGTCGGACGCCGCCGCGGCCGAGGTCCTCGGCCGGGTACGGCAGGTGAAACGACCGGGCGATATCGCGGTGGCCTCGGTCCACTGGGGTTCCAACTGGGGCTACGAGGTGCCCCGTGACCAGGTCGCCTTCGCGCGTGCGTTGATCGACGGCGGCGTGGACGTGGTGCACGGGCACTCCTCGCACCATCCCCGCCCCCTGGAGGTGTACCGGGGAAAGCTCATCCTCTACGGGTGCGGCGACTTCATCGACGACTACGAGGGCATTACGGGATACGAGCAGTACCGGGACGATCTGCGGCTGCCGTACCTCGTCTCGCTGGAACCGGACACCGGCAGGCTCCGCGACCTGCGGATCACACCCCTCCAGGCCTGGCGGATGCGGCTGCGGCACGCCTCGTACGAGGACGCGCTGTGGCTGCGGGCGCTCCTCGACCGGATCGCCGTCGGCTTCGAGTCGAGCTTGGAGCGTGAGCCGGAGGACACGCTGATTCTCCGGCCGGCATAGGGACAGTGGCCCACAAAGGCACCCCCCGACCACCTCTTGACCACCCACCTACGGGAGGGGCCGGACCGCAGGACGAAGTCCGGAGGTCCGGCACCGCGGCCGAACAGCCCCGCGCAGCGGCAACCGCCCAACCTCAGCCCCAACGGCGGGAAACCCAAAGACGGCCCAGCCCAAGCGCAGCGTCACGTGTCATCGCGTTCAAAGCCGAGCCGGTCGACCACCTCCACCACCCCGTCCACGCTTTCGCAGAGCCGTACGACGACGGGGGCCAGGCTCCTGCTCTCCAGGATGCCGCTGAGGGTCACCGTGCCCTCGGTGACGTCGACGGTGAGGGCGGCCGGCGACAGGCCGAGGATGCAGGTCAGGACGTCCTCCAGGATCTCCTCCTGGATCGCCCGGTCACGCCGCAGGAACAGCTGCATGAGGTCACGGCGGCTGATCACACCGATCAGGCGGCCGGAGTCGTCGACCACGGGAAGACGCTTGATCTTTTTCTGGTCCATGGTTCGCGCCGCCTTGACCGCGCTCCACCCGGGCCGTGCCACGATCGCCGGGCTCGACATGAGCGCTTCGGCGGTGCTGGGCCCCTGCTTCTCGGTCTGCCTGCGCAGCAGATCCGCCTCGGACACCACGCCCACGGTCCGCTCGTCCTCGTCGACGACCGGCACGGCGGTGATGCCGTATTCGTCGAGCAGCCGGGTGATCTCCTTGAACGGGGTGCCGGGCTGGACGACCACGGCGTTCGGCGTCATCAGGTCGGCAACGCTGCGGTGCCTCATCGCTGGCCATCCCTTCGCGGCAGCGGGTTCTCGTACGCACGCGTAGTCATGACCCATGACCCATGACCCATGACGCAACGCGGAGCCACGACTCACGACGTACTCACGAGCCTGCACCGCGCGGATGCCCGCGGGTAGGGCCGAGCGGGACCACACGGCGCGACGTGCCCCGGACGGACCACCGGGCCGGGCGCGCACCGACCGCCGGATGTGTACTTGGTGCATCACGTGATGCACCACGTCGCTGCACATCTCACCGGCCACCGCACGCATGAGGGGAGCGGTCCGTGTCGTCATCGGATGCCGCGGCCCACCCGGACCGGCCTGACCGGATGTTCGACCGGGAGACCGAGTGGGACAGGCTGCTGCGTTTCGTGTGCGATACACGCCCGGGGGCCACCCTCGGCCTCGTCTCCGGCCAGCGCAGACACGGCAAGACCTACCTGCTGGAAGCCATGACCAAGGCCACCGGTGGTTTCTATTTCGACGGCCAGGCCGCGGCGGAGGCCGAGTCGCTGCGCCGCGTCGCCGACCGTCTCGCCGAACACACCCATGCGCCGCAGCCACCCCGCTGGCACAGCTGGGAAGGCGCCGTCGACGCAATGCTGGCGCTCGGCGACGAGGGCCCGGCCTCCGTCGTCATCGACAACTTCCCCGACCTCGTCGGCCAGAGCCCCGCGCTCCCCGCCGTCATCCACAGCGCTTACCGCCGCCTGCACACGGCACGTTCGCAGAACCGCGCGCGCCTGATCCTCAGCGGCGGAATCCCCTCCATCGTGACGAGACTCTTCTCCGGCCCTTCCTCGCTGCACGACCTCGCCGGTCTGGAACTCGTGGTGCGGCCCTTCGACTTCCGGACGGCGGCACGGTTCTGGGGCATCGAGGACCCACGGCTCGCGGTCCAGGTCCATGCCGTCGTGGGCGGAACCCCGGCGTACCGGGGCGACTTCGTGTGCGACGACGCGCCCGCCGGCCCGGACGACTTCGATGCGTGGGTGTGCCGAACCGCCCTCAACCCGCGCATGCCGCTGTTCTGGGAGGCGCGCCACCTGGACGAGGAGGCGGATCACGCGGACCGGGCCCTGTGCCACTCCGCGCTGGTCGCGATCGCGTCCGGCTGCTCCACCCGCGGGGAGATCGCCGAATGCGTCGAAGGCTCGCTGAACGATGTGTCCCATGTCCTGGCGATGATGCAGAACCGCCATCTGCTGCACGGTGAGCCGGACGCGTTCCGGGCGGGCCTGACGCACTACCGCATCGCGGAGCCCCTACTGGCCTTCGAGCACGCCGTCGCATGGCCCCACCGCGTCGCGCTGGAGCAGGAAGACGTCGCCGCGGTCTGGCGCCGGGCCCGCGCCGGCTTCGACGCCACCGTGGCCGCACCGCACTTCGCCCAGCTGTGCCGGGACTGGGTCGTGGGATGCGCCGCCCCGGACACCTTCGGCGGCGCCCCCGAGTCGGCCGTACGCGGCACGGTTCACGATCCGGCGCGGCACACCCGCCTCGATGTCGACGTGGCGGTACGCGGCATGACCGACGGCCGGCCCGGAGTCCTGCTGTCGGTCGGACTCGCCCGCTGGAACGAGACCATGGACACCCGCCACCTGGACCACCTGCGCCACATCCTCTCCGTCCTCGCCGCCTCCGGCGAGGACACCGGCCAGGCCCTCCCGGCCTGCTACAGCGCGACCGGCTTCACCCCGGAACTCCGCGCCGCGGAGGCCAAGGGCGAGGTGCTCCTGGTCGGCGTGGACAGGCTGTACGGCGGGGAGTGACGGCTCAGGCGGCGACTTGCGCCACTCGGACGCCGAGGCTCCGGATGGCCGCGATCTCCTCCTCGGAGGTGGCCGTGTCGGTGATGACCGATTCGTAGACCGCGACGGTGCCGTACGCGTAGGTGGCGGTCTTGCCGAACTTCGAGTGGTCCGCCAGGAGCACGGCCTTGTTGGCGGAGGCGAGCATCGCTTCCTTGACCTCGGCGTACTCCCGCAGGGGGTGGAAGAGCCGGCCTTCGAGGACCGCGGTGGCGGACATCAGGGCGAGGTCGGCGCGGATCCGCGAGAGGGCGCCGATGACCTCCGGCCCGGTGCAGGAGTTGAACTCGCCGTGGTAGCGGCCGCCCAGCAGCGTGATGTCCACACCCGGCGCGGACCCCAGGCGCTGCGCCAGGCCCACCGAGTTGGTGACCACGGTGAGCTGGCCGATGCCGGGCAGCGCGTCGGCCAGGGGGTAGAGGGTGGTGGAGTCGTCGATGAACAGGGTGCTGCCCGGTGTGATCCGGTCGGCCACCGCCTCGCACAGCGCGGTCTTGGCCGCGAGGCCGGCGCTCTCGCGGAAGCGGGTGGCGGTCTCCATGGTCAGGGCGGGGAAGGCGACGGCTCGTCCGCGTTCCTTGCGCAGCAGATGGCGCCCGTCGAGGTCGTCGAGGTCGCGGTGCATGGTCATCAGGCTGACGCCGAAGCGGGCGGCGAGATCGTCGGTGCGGATCTCGCCGTGTTCGGCGACGTAGCGCAGGACGGCCTGCCGCCGCTGTTCGACCTCGGCCTGCGACAGCCGTGTCTTGGCGGGCCCGCGCCCGTCCTTGCTCCCCATGCCGACGGCCCTCCTTCCCTCCCCGCGCCCCTGTGGTGGCCGGCTCGCCCGCGGACGCACCAGCGGCTCTGTCGCCGTACGGGATCTCGAAGTTTTGCACATGGGCCGGCGGCAGCGGGATGGCATCACCGCGCATGCCGAGCGGTAGGGTCCGGCCCGCCCGACCTGTGAAGCGAGTGACAGGAGAGGCCTGTGGGGAACCCGTCCGCACTCCAGGGCGTCTTCCGGCGTGTTGGCGTTGACGGTCCGTGGAGGAACCCGGTGGAACAGAGGATATTGGGGCACCGCTACGAGCTGGTGGAGCAGCTCGGGCAGGGTGGCATGGGCACGGTGTACCGGGCCGTCGACCGCCGGTTGCGCCGTACCGTCGCCGTGAAGACCCTCTCCGCGGAGCTGGCACTGCAGCCCGAGTTCCTCGCCCGGTTCCAGCGCGAGGCGCACGCCGCCGCCGCGCTCAACCACCCCGGTGTGGCAACCGTTCACGATGTGGGTGAGGACGCCCACGACGGTGCTGTCGAGCCCTATCTGGTGATGGAGTACGTGGCGGGGCGGACCCTCAGCCGCGTCCTGAACGACGGCTCGCTGCCGGTGGCGCAGGCGGTCGACATCACGGGCCAGGTGCTGGAGGCCCTGGAGCACAGCCACCGGCACGCCATCGTGCACCGGGACATCAAGCCCGCGAACGTCATGCTCACCGGTACCGGCAAGGTCAAGGTCGTCGACTTCGGCATCGCCAAGGCGCTCAGCGAGGTGGCCACCCGGCTGACCGGAACGGGCGTGGCGGTCGGCACACCCGCCTACCTGGCCCCGGAGCAGATCAACGGACACGAGACCGACCACCGCACGGACCTGTATGCCGTGGGCTGTCTGCTGTACGAGCTGCTGACGGGGCGTCCCCCGTACACCGGGGATTCACCGTTCTCCGTCATGCACCAGCATCTGGCCGCGGAACCGGTGCCGCCCTCGCAGCTGCGCCCGGAACTGCCGCCCGCGGTGGACGCGGTGATCGCCAGGGCGCTGCACAAGGACCGGGAGGACCGCTTCGCGAACGCGTCCGCGATGAAGGCGGCACTCCGCGAGGCGTCCCGGGCCGCACTGGCTCCTCCCGTCCGGACGCCGACCGCACTCGACCCTGCCGCGAGGGCCTCGGCCCCGGCGGCGACCGGCTCCCCCGGGCCCTCCGGGAGTGAGCAGGCGCCTTCCGGGAGCGAGCCGGAGCCCCCCGGGAAGGAGCCGGAGCCCTCCGGGAAGGAGTCGGAGCCCTCCGGGAAGGAGTCGGAGCCCTCCGGGAAGGACCGGGTGCAGCAGCCCGCCGCCCGTCGGAGCCCGGTGCGAGTGGTGTTCCGGCCGACGGCCGAAGGAGCGGTCGCCCTGCTCGGCTGCTTCCTGTCGCTGATGATCTCCCGGACCGACATGGTCGAGGTCGGCCAGTTCTCCCGCGTCGCCCTGCTCGCCTCCGTCGCGGGAGCCGTGCTCCTGCTGTGGTCGGCGCGGCTCGCGTGCGCGGTGGCATGGGGCCCGGTGGCGGAGGCCGTGGCGGTGTGGTCCGAGTTCGCCCGCGGCTACGTCGACTGGGACACCCCCTACGTCATCATCGCCCTGGTCCTGGGGATCGTCGCCGCACTGTGCTTCGCCGCCGGGTACAGGGACGAGCGCGCGGGCGGATTCGCGCTGGTGGCGTTCTGGTTCACCGCCCTGACCTCCATCTGGTTCTTCCTCGACGATCTGCGCAAGATCGGCGTCTTCTACGTCCTGCTGCTGGGGGTCACGCTGGCCGTCGGCGCCCACGTGGTGACAGCACGCACCCGGCAGCCGTCAGCCGACCGCGCCGCTTAGCCGCACAGTGCGGCCAGGCATGGCGCCACAGTAACTTGTCCTGACGCCATCATGATGCCATGATGGCGTCATGGACCTCACGCCCTACGTCGACAATCTCCGGCACGAGCTCGCGGTCGCCGCGGATGCGGCCGGGGAGGAAACTCGTGCTCTGGCCGAGCGGCTCACCGCGCCGCTGGAGTCGGC
>NZ_JBFAIP010000056.1:0-43850 GCF_040654775.1 Streptomyces sp. NPDC050636 | reverse complement strand
GTCATGGCCGGGCCCGCGGCGTCTGGCACGGCACCTCGCGGCGTTGCCGAAACGTCCCAATAGCTCCGCTATCGGGCCGCTCCGGCGCCTTGCGAGGCACCGCACCAGACGCCGCGACCTTTCCGACCCTGACCCACCGGACAGGCCCTAGCACCGACCACCACCCGGCCGTCCGGACCCCGCACAAGGAGCTTCAACCGTGACCGACTACGACGCCGCAGACCCGGCACCGCCGGAGCTGACGTACGCCCCGGGCGAGGCGGCGGGCCGGGGCGCGCCGACCGAGGAGACACCGCGCTGGGGCGCTCCGGCGGACGAGACGCCGGGCGCCGTGGGTCCCGCCCCGGTCACTCCCGCCGACGCCGCCGACGCCGCACGGCTGGTCTCCTTCGGGTTGCAGCCCAAGCTGATGCCCGCCCGCGACGCCGAATACGCCGAGCTGCTGCGCCGCTATCGGGACGATCCCGCCTTCGCCCGGCTCGCCGACGCCGTCGCCACCGGGCTCGGCCTGATCGTGCTGGAGGTCTCCACCCGCGCCGGGATGGCCGTCACCGCCGCCGAGGACTCCGTCTTCGCGGTCCGGATGGGCGACTACGCCCGCCGGGCCTCCGCCGACTCCGCCGACCGCTTCCTGCACGGCCTGGCGCATCTCGCCGTCGCCGCACTGGCCTTCCCGCGCCCCGAAGACCTCGCCGACGACGGCTACATCGGCCGGATCACCGTCAACGGCGTCGATGCCTTCGTCCGGCAGGCCTGCCGCCGCCTGGAGGAGCGCGCCGAGCAGGCGGGCGAGAACACCGACCCGACCACCGATGCCCCCGGCCTGGAATCCGCCTGGCGGGTCTACGCCCGGCGCAGCGCGACCGGCGCCACCAAGGACGCCCGACGGCTGGCCGGTTCGACCACCGGCATCATCGCCAAGGCCGTCACCTTCCTCGTGGACTCCGGCTTCCTCCAGCGCACCGGCGACGACGCCGGCGGCGCCTACCGCACCACGGCCCGCTACCAGCTCCAGGTCCGCGACATGGCCGGCAGCGCCGCCATGGCCGAGCTGCTGGATCTGGGCGTGGTCCCGGTCGCCGATGGCAGCGCCTCGCTGCTGCCCGGCGAGGACACCGACGACCTCGACCTGGTCTCCGACGCGGGTCTGCCCTTCCACTCCGGCTGACCAGCTCGGACGACCACCACCCGCCCTGCCCGCCCGCCCTCACCAGCCGCCACGACAACGAGAGTCCGCCATGTACGAGCTGTCCCGGGTCCGTCTCTACTCCATCGGGCCCGCCGGTGCGCGCTATGCCGACACCGTGCTGGACCTGCGCGGAGTCGGCGCGCCCGTGCCCCAACCGGCCCCGGCCCAGGCGGACTTCTTCGAGGACGAACCGGTCGGTCCGCCGCGCCGGCCGGCCCCCGCGGGCGTCCTCTTCCTGGAGAACGGCGGCGGCAAGTCCGTCCTGCTGAAGCTGATCTTCTCGGTGATGCTGCCGGGTCACCGCAACACCCTCGGCGGCGCCAGCTCCGGCGTGCTGCGCAAGTTCCTGCTCGCCGACGACTGCGGGCACGTCGCCCTGGAGTGGCAGCACGTCCTCACCGGCGAGAGCGTCGTCGTCGGCAAGGTCAGCGAATGGCGGGGGCGGCAGGTCTCCAACGACCCGAGGAAGTTCGCCGAGGCCTGGTACAGCTTCCGGCCGGGGCCCGGGATGAGCCTGGACTCGCTGCCCGTCGCCGAGGCGACCATCGTCCGGCCCCGCCACGAGCACGGCGAGGGAGCCTCCGGCGCGCAGGGCCGCCGCCGCACGATGAAGGGCTTCCGCGACGTCCTCACCGAGGCCGGGAAGAACTACCCGAATCTCGACGTCGTCTGGGAAGAGATCCACGAGCGCTGGAACGAACACCTCGGCGTCCTCGGCCTGGACCCGGAGCTCTTCCGCTACCAGCGTGAGATGAACGCCGACGAGGGCGAGGCCGCCGGCCTGTTCGCGGTCAAGAACGACTCCGACTTCACCGACCTGCTGCTGCGCGCCGTCACCGACACCCGCGACACCGACGGCCTCGCCGACCTGGTGCACGGCTTCGCCCACAAGCTCGGCCGACGCGCCGAGCTCACCGCCGAGCGGGACTTCACCGCCGGCTCCCTGGACCTGCTCTCGCGCATCGCCGAGGCCGCCGAGCACCGCGAACAGGCCCGTGAGGTGCACGCCGGCGCCGAGCGCCGCACCCGCGGTCTCGCCCAGCGGCTGCACGCCCGCGGCACCGAGGAGCGCGGCCGGGCCGCCGAGCTGGCCGAACAGGTCGCCGCCGCGGCGCACCGCGTCACCGACGCCGAGCGCACCCGCGAGCGCCGCTCCCTGGTCTCCGCCGAAATCGCCTACCGGCACGCCTCGCTGGCGCTGGCCGCCGCCGAGAAGGGCGCCGCCGCCCAGCGCCGCGAGCTGAACGATGCCCGTACGCTGTACAGCGCCTGGCAGGCCGCTGAGATCGCGCTGCGCCACCGCGCCGCGGCCGACCGCTCCGCGCGGGTCGCCGCCGCCATCCGCGAGGCCGAGCGGGACGCCGCCCCGGCACTCGCCGCCCGTGCCACCGCCGCCGCCGACCTCGTACGGGCGCTGCACGCGGCTGCCGAGGCGGGGGAGGGGATCGCCAACGAAGGCGAGGAGCGTTCCGCGGCCCTCCAGGAGGCCGGCGAATCGGCGCACCGCGACGCGACCGCCGCCGCCACCCACGCCCAGCGCGCCCGCAGCGAGGCCGACCACCTCAAGCAGCGTCTCGCCGAAGTCGCCCAGGAGACCACCGAAGCAGTCCAGGCCGGCTGGCTGGACGACACCGCTCCGGATGCCGACCCGGCCCGTGCCGCGCTCGCCGCCTCCGACGCCGAGAAGAGCGCCGTAGCGGCCTGGGATTCGGCCCGCGAGGCCGCCCGGCAGTCCACCGACCGCGCCCGGGAGGCCACCGCGCGGCACTCCGCCGCGGAGCTGGCCGCCGCCCGCGCCGAGGACGCGGCCCAGGCCGCGGAGCGCGCATACGACGCCGAGCGCCGCGCCGCCGAATCCATCGGCGCCGAGCAGCGGCTGGCCGACCTCCTCGGACTCCCGCAGTCCGAGGCGAAGTCCATGGGGCTGCCCGGCCCCCGGACACCGTCCTCCGGTGCGGTCACCGGCGCCCCGCGCCGCCCCGCCGCAGGCCCGCTCACCGCCGAAGAGCTGGACCGCAACGCGGATGCGCTGCGGGAGCTGCTGGAGGAGGGCGTCGCCGCCGCCGAGCGGCAGCTGTTCGATCTGCGGACGGCCGCGGCCGACGACGCGCGGATCCTCGGTGCGCTGGGCGACGGCGGGCTGCTGCCCCCGGGCCCCGATGTGCTGGCCGCCGTGGAGTACCTGGGTGAGCACGGCGTCCCCGCGCTGCCCGGCTGGCGCTATCTCGCCCAGTCCGTCGACCCCGCCGACCACGCCCGGGTGCTGGCCGCCCGCCCCGAGCTCGTCGACGGCGTGATCATCACGGACCCCGACACCCACGCGCGGGCCCGTGAAGTCCTCGCCCAGGCCGCGCTGCTGCCGCGTTCCGCAGTCGCCGTCGGCACGGCCGCAGCGCTGCTCGCGCCCACGCCCGCCCCCGACGAGCGGGACACGGGCGTCTACAGCGTTTTCCTCGTAACGCCGAACCCGGCGATGCACGACGAATCGGCAGCGGACGAGGAGCGGCAGACGCTGCGCGCCCGCGCCATCGAGCGCGATGAGGAGATCCGCGCGCTGGCCGCCCGGCTCTCCGGTGACCGCGCCCTGGCCGCCCGGCTCACATCGTGGCGCGCCGGCTGCCCGGCCGGCCGGTTTACCGAACTGGCCGCCGATGCAGAGTCCGCCCGTACGGCCGCGGACGAGGCGGCGGACGGGCTGGCCGAGGCCCGTACGGTCCGCGCCGAGGCCGACGAGGTCGCGGCGGAGGCCACCCGGGTGCGCGACGAGCGCCAGGAGGCCGCGCAGCGCGCCCGCCGTGTCGCGGACGTCCTCGCGGGGCTCGCCCACCGGCTGCGCGAGCGCGCCGGGTGGCAGTCACGACTGCGTGAACTCGCCGACGAGGCAGCCGAGTTCGAGGCCCGCGCCGAGGAATGCGTGGACCGCGCGCGGGCCGCCGACGAGGACCGCAGGGCCGCCCAGCGCGCCGCCGACGACGCCCGCCGCACCGCCCGCGCGCTGCGCGCCGAGCGCGCCGAGATCGCCGGAGTACCGGATGACCCCGACGAGGCCGCCGAGGCCCCGGAACGGGCCGGCAGCTCCCTGCCCGCGCTGCGCGAGGCCTACCGCGCCGCCTCCCAGCTCTACGAGAAGGTCGGCGTCGGCGCCGACCTGCGGGCCGAACAAGCCCGCGCCGAGGGCGACGAGAGCGCCGCCCTGGCCGAGTTGAACCGCCTCACCAACAAGGTCCGCACCCGCGCCGAGCAGCTCCTGGAGAGCCCGGACGCCGCCGACGGCCCGTCCCGGCAGGCCGCCGCCGCCCGCGCCGAATCGCTCGTCCAGATGCTGGAGACCCGGGCGTCCGCCGCCAGCGAGCAGCTCGGCCGGCTGCGCGGCGAGGCCGAGCGGCTGGCCCCGACCGACGGCGACGCACACACCGAGCTGCCCGACGGTATGGTCCCCGCGGACGCCGACCGCGCCAAGGAGCTCCTGCGCACCGCGAACGCCGAACTGGCCACCGCCACCGAGGCGTTGGACGGCGCCCGCGCGCAGCACGACGAGCTGCTGCGCGCCCACCGCGCCGCCGAGGACGCGGCCGGCGGCTTCGACGAGACCGCGGCCCTGCTGCGCGATCTGCTCCGCGACCACCACGATCCCGCGCAGCACGGTGGCGCGACGGCGGGCGAGCAGCCCGAGCCGTACGCGGGGCGGCTGGAGGAGGCCCGGCAGGCCGCCGCCGAATCCCGCCGCTCGCTGCGCGGTTGCGCCACCGACCTCTCCGCCGCCGAGGCCGCGGTCCGTGAGGCCAGTGACGTCCTCGTACGGCACGCCAACTCCACCCGCTACGAACAGGTCCGCACCCCGGCCCGGCAGCAGATCCGCGAACTGCCCGCCGCCGCGCTGCCGGACCACGCCGTCAAGTGGGCGGACGCCTTCGCGCCCCGGCTGCGGGTGCTCACCGACGAGCTGGCGCAGCTGGAGCGCAACCGCGACAGCATCGTCGACCGGCTCCGCGGCCTCGTGGAGTCCTCGCTGACCACGCTGCGCTCGGCCCAGCGACTGTCCCGGCTGCCCGAGGGCCTGGGAGAGTGGTCGGGCCAGGAGTTCCTGCGCATCCGCTTCGAGGACCCGGACCAGGCCACGCTCACCGAGCGCCTCGGCGAGGTCATCGACGAGGCGACCCGCTCCGCCGTCAAGAAGAACAGCGATCTGCGGCGGGACGGTATGTCCCTGCTGCTGCGCGGGGTCGGGGCCGCGCTCCAGCCGCGCGGCGTGGCCGTCGAGATCCTCAAGCCGGACGCGGTGCTGCGCGCCGAGCGGGTGCCCGTCGGGCAGATGGGCGATGTGTTCTCCGGCGGCCAGCTGCTGACCGCCGCGATCGCCCTGTACTGCACGATGGCGGCGCTCCGCAGCAACGACCGCGGCCGCGACAAGCAGCGGCACGCCGGCACCCTGTTCCTCGACAACCCCATCGGCCGCGCCAACGCCACCTATCTGCTGGAGCTCCAGCGCGCCGTCGCCGACGCGCTGGGCGTCCAGCTGCTCTACACCACCGGCCTGTTCGACACCACCGCGCTCGCCGAGTTCCCGCTGGTCATCCGGCTGCGCAATGACGCGGACCTGCGGGCGGGGCTGAAGTACATCAGCGTCGAGGAGCATCTGCGGCCGGGCCTGCCGCAGCAG
Organism: Streptomyces sp. NPDC050636; assembly: GCF_040654775.1. Classification (NCBI taxonomy): domain Bacteria; kingdom Bacillati; phylum Actinomycetota; class Actinomycetes; order Kitasatosporales; family Streptomycetaceae; genus Streptomyces; species Streptomyces sp. NPDC050636. The sequence goes on along the minus strand of NZ_JBFAIP010000056.1, from coordinate 38,001 downwards.
GATCCGGCCGCGGAGCCGGTGCACGGCCAGATCACGGCGACGCGTATGTACCGCCGTCCGGAAGAGCCGCCGCAGCCGCCGGTTCAGCAGCCGGCGGAGCCGGACGGGACTCCGGGTACGGCTCCTGATGAGGCTCCGCCGGGTGGAGACGCCCGCTGACCCACTGGTGGAACTCGCCGATGTGGTGCTCGCTGGGGACGAGCACCCCGCCGGCGCGGTAGGCCCGGGAGCCCATCGCGGGCTGGGTGCGCTCGCAGGCCGCGAAGTCCTGCGCGTTGACCCGGTGGAACAGCTCCACGGAGCGGGAGAGGTCCGCGCCGGAGGCGACGACGTCGGGTGCGTACAGCCAGTCGCATTCGACGACGGTGCGGTCCGCGGCCATCGGGAACATCCGGTGCACGATGACATGGTCGGGCACGAGGTTGACGAAGACCTGCGGGCGGACCGTGATGGCGTAGTAGCGGCGGTCCTGCTCCTCGGCGATGCCCGCGAACGGCGTGAAGCCGCCGCCGCCGTCGATGGTGAACCCCTCGGCCTCCGCCGCGAACTCCGCGCCGTGCCCCACGAAGTACTGTGCGGCGAACCCGTCCGCGAACTCCGGGAGCACCTCGGTCAGTTCCGGGTGGATGGTCGCGCAGTGGTAGCACTCCATGAAGTTCTCGACGATCAGCTTCCAGTTGGCGGCCACGTCGTAGCGGATCCGCCGGCCGAGCGCGAGCCCGTCGACCGCGTAGCGCTCCACGGCCGCCGGTTCGCCCAGCCGCTCGGTGACCGCGGCGATCACCGTCTCCTCGAAGGACGGCGGCTCATCGGCCAGGCACACCCACACATAGCCCAGCCACTCCCGCAGCCGCACCGGCAGCAGACCGCGTTCGCCGCGGTCCACATCCGGCATCCGCTGGAGATTGGGCGCGGCCACCAGCCGCCCGTCCAGGTCGTATGTCCAGGCGTGGTACGGGCATTGGAGGTTGCGCCGCACCTCGCCGGACTCCTCGGTACACAGCCGGGCGCCGCGGTGCCGGCACACGTTCAGGAAAGCCCCGAAGCCGCCCCGGCGATTGCGGGTGATCAGCACGCTCTCCCGGCCGACCTGGACCGTACGGTAGGCGCCCGGCCGTTCCAGATCGGCGGCGCGGACGGCGCAGAACCACAGCGACTCGAAGATCCGCTCCTGCTCCCGGGCGAACACTCCGGCGTCGGTGTACATCCGCCCCGCCAGGGTGGCGAGCAGGCTGGGGGATACGGGGGCGAGGGTCATCGGGCACCTCCGTGCGCGGGCGCGGCGGTCAGCCGGCCGGGGTCGAACAGCTCGATGGGATGCCCGGTCCCGCCGGCCAGCGCCAGATCGGCGAGGATCTCGCCGACCACCGGCACGAACTTGAAGCCATGGCCGGAGAAACCGCAGGCGACGGTGACGGCGTCGGGGTGGGCGGGATGCCGGGTGATGACGAAATGCTCGTCAGGGGTGTTGCTGTACATACAGGTGGCGGCCTTCAGGAAGCGTCCCGGCAGGCCGGGCAGCAGCCGCCCCACCTGGTCGGCCATGGCCCACACCTCGTCGTCGTGGACGGTCCGCTCGATGGTCTCCGGGGTGCAGACGGTGCCCTTGCGGAAGAACGCCACCTTCGTGCCGCCGTCCGGCCCGTCGATCGCCGGGAAGCCGTAGATCTGGACGCCCGCCGCGTCCTCCCAGATGTAGACGGGGTGCCCGTCGGGGCTGTATCGGGCGGTGCCGCCGTCGGGGGCGAACCAGTACATGACCTGCCGCTCGATGATGAACGGCACACCGAGATCGGCCAGCAGCTGAGGCGCCCAGGCACCGGGGCAGACCACCAACTGGCCCGCCGTATAGGTGTCTTCGGGGGTGTGCACGCGCACCCCGCGGCCACCGGGCAGCGCCTCCCAGCGGGTCACCGGCTCCTGGAAGTGCAGGTCGGCGCCGCCGCGGGTGGCGAGCTGGAGCTGCGCGGCGACGGTGTTCTCGGGGCGGACGAGCCCGGCCCGCGCCTCGTACAGCGCGACCTCGTCCGCGGCCGGGGTCATGGTCGGGAAGCGGCGCCGGATCTCCTTGGCGTCCAGCATCTCGTGCGGCAGGTCCCAGGTCCGTGCGGAGAGCAGCGAGCCGGCGACGGTACGGCTCTCCGGCCGCCCGAGCATCACCCCGCCGCACAGCGTCGCCACCCGACGGCCGGTGTCCCGCTCCAGCCGGTCGTACAGCTCGTAGGAGCGCAGCAGGAGCGGGACATACGCGGGATCCTCGAAATAGGACTGCCGGGTGATGCGGGAGCCGCCGTGGCTGGAGCCGCGCTGATGCACCGGGCCGAATTTCTCCAGTCCCAGCACGCGGGCGCCGCGCGCGGCCAGATGGTGGACGGCGGCGCTGCCCATGCCGCCGAGTCCGAGCACGATCACGTCATAAGAGGGGGACATGCTGGCCTTCCTAGGGACAGCGCCTAGCGGCGGATGCGGTCCATGGACGGGTCGAAGAGCGGTTCGGCGCGGACCGTCGCCGGGACCTTCTCGCCGAAGTACTCCAGATGTACGGCGGTGCCGGGGGTGGCCGCGGCGGCCGGCAGCCAGGCGTAGGCGATCGCCCGCCCGATGGAGTAGCCGTACGCCGCGCTGGTGACATAGCCGGCCGGTACGCCGTCCAGGTACACCGGTTCACTGCCCAGCACGACCGCGGCCGGGTCGTCCAGCGTCAGACACACCAGGCGCCGCCGCGCACCGTCCTGCGACAGTCCCTCCAGGGCCGCGCGCCCCACGAAATCGCCCTTGTCCCGCTTCACGGCCCAACCGAGCCCGGCTTCATAGGGGTTGTGCTCGGTGGTCATGTCCTGGCCCCAGGCGCGATAGCCCTTCTCCAGGCGGAGGCTGTTGAAGGCGCCGCGGCCGGCCGCGAGCACCCCGAGGCGCTGCCCGGCCTGCCACAGCGTGTCCCAGAGGCGCAGCCCCAGATCGGCGCCGGTGTAGAGCTCCCAGCCCAGCTCACCGACGTAACTCAACCGCATCGCCGTCACCGGCACCTCGCCGATGTACGCCTCCTTCGCCTTGAAGTAGCCGAAGCCGCGGTGCGAGAAGTCCGCCCCGGTGAGCGGCTGGACCAGATCGCGGGCGAGCGGGCCCCACACGCCGATGCAGCAGGTGCCGGACGTGATGTCGCGGACCGCGACTCCCTCGGGCGCATGATCGGTCAGCCACTCCAGGTCCGCGGGGCTGTTGACGCCGATCTGGAAGCGGTCCGCGCCGAGCCGGGCCACGGTCAGATCGCTGCGCACCCCGCCCGCCGCGTCCAGCAGCAGCGTGTACGTCACCGCACCGGGCTTCTTCGCCAGCTGGTTGGTGGTCATCCGCTGGAGGAACTCCAGCGAGCCGGGCCCGGTGACCTCCAGCCGGCGCAGCGGCGTCATGTCGTAGAGCGCGACCCGCTCCCGGGTGGCGCGCGCCTCCGCCGCCACGACCGGCGACCAGTGCCGCGCCGACCAGGCGTCCCGCTCTGGGAGTTCCAGGCCCCGTGCCAGCTCGGCGTTGGCCTCGAACCAGTGCGGGCGTTCCCAGCCGCCGCCCTCCAGGAAGTACCCGCCGAGCTCCTGCTGCCGGGCGTACCAGGGACTGACCCGCAGCGGCCGCGGCCGGCCCGCCGGTTGCAGCGGGTGGATGACGTCGTAGACCTCGGTGAACTGCTGCTTGCCGCGCTCGCGGACATACGCGGGGGAGCGCTGGGCGCCCTCGAAGCGGGACACTTCGCAGCCGTGCAGGTCGATGCCGGGCCTGCCGTCCGTCATCCACTCGGCGACCGCCTTCGCGGCGCCCGCGGAGTGGGTGACCCAGACCGCTTCGGCCAGCCAGAATCCGCGCAGCTCACGGGACTCGCCGAGCAGCGGCATCCCGTCCGGGGTGAAGGAGAAGACCCCGTTGAAGCCGTCCGCGACGCGGCTGCCGGCCAGGGCGGGCAGCAGCCAGGCGGCGTCCTCCCAGCTGGGTGCGAAATCGTCGGGGGTGAAGGGCAGGGAGGACGGCATGACGGGGGCGTCGTCGTAGCCGGGGACCGTGTACGGGTCCACGGGCAGCGGACGGTGGGCGTAGGAGCCGACGCCCATCTGCACACGTCCGGAGCTCTCGTCCAGGTGCTCGCGGAAATACAGATCACGGTCCTGGAAGCGCAGGATCGGGCGCCGGCCGTCCAGCCCCGGGACCGCCGTGGTCGTCGCGTATTGATGCGCCAGCGGCAGCAGCGGTACCTCGACGCCGCCGCCCGCAATCGCGCCGATCACCGGTCCCCAGAAGCCGGCGGCGGAGACGACGAGATCGGCGGGGAAGGTGCCCCGGTCGGTGACCACGCCGGTCACCCGGCCGTTCGCGCGCTCGATGCCGGTCACGGTGTGCCGGTCCAGGAAGCGGGCGCCGCGTGCGGTGGCCCGCGCGGCCTGGACGCGGGAGGCCGGTAGCGCGCGGGCCAGTCCGTCGCCGGGCGTATGGAAGCCGCCGAGCACCTTCGACGCGTCCAGCAGCGGCCACAGTTCGGCGCACCGCCGCGCGGAGACCAGCTCGCCCTCGATGCCCCAGGACGCCGCCAGACCGGCCTTACGGTGCAGATCGGCCCAGCGTTCCGGGCTGGTCGCGACCTCCAGCCCGCCCACCGCGTCGAAGCATGGCCGGCCGTTCTCCGTCAGCCCGGAGAACTTCTCCACGGTGTACGCGGCGAGTTCGGTCATCGTCCGGCAGGTGTTGGTGCGGAAGACCAGGCCGGGGGCGTGTGAGGTGGAGCCGCCGGGGGCGTGCAGCGGGCCCTGCTCCAGCACGGTGACGTCGCGCCGGCCGCGCGCGGTCAGTTCGTCGGCCAGCGAGCAGCCGACGATGCCGGCGCCGATGATGACGATGCGGGGCGCGCCCGTGCGGGCGGTCACAGGGCCACCACCGAACGCAGGACCTCGCCGCGCTGCATCTTCGCGAAGGCCGGTTCGATGTCCTGCAGGCCGATGGTCTCGCTGACGAAGCGGTCCAGGTTCAGCTTGCCGCTCAGATACAGGTCGATCAGGACGGGGAAGTCGCGGCTGGGCAGGCAGTCGCCGTACCAGGACGACTTCAGGGCGCCGCCGCGGGCGAACAGATCGATCAGCGGCAGCTCGATCGTCATCTCCGGGCCGGGGACGCCGACTTGGACGAGCGTGCCGGCCAGATCGCGCATATAGAACCCCTGCCGGTAGGTCTCGGGGCGGCCCACCGCGTCGATCACCACATCGGCGCCGTGCCCGGCGGTGAGCGCGCGGACCGCCTCGATGGGGTCCGTACCACGGGAGTTGACCGTGTCGGTGGCCCCGAACCGCTCGGCGGCGTCCAGCTTGCCGTCGTCGATGTCGACGGCGATGACCCGGCGCGCGCCGGCCCGGGAGGCGCCGGCGATGGCGGCGTTGCCGACCCCGCCGCAGCCGATGACGGCGACGGTGTCGCCGCTGCCCACGGCCCCGGTGTGCACGGCCGCGCCGTATCCGGCCATCACCCCGCAGCCGATCAGCCCCGCCGCCTCCGGGCGCGCAGACGGGTCGACCTTCACCGCCTGCCCGGCGGCGACCAGGGTCTTCTCGGCGAACGCGCCGATGCCCAGGGCCGCGGTCAGCGGGGTGCCGTCCAGCAGGGTCATCGGCCGGCCGGCGTTGCGGGAGTCGAAGCAGTACCAGGGGCGGCCGCGGTGGCAGGAGCGGCACTGGCCGCAGGGCGCCCGCCAGGCGAGCACCACATAGTCGCCGGGGGCCAGGTCCGTGACACCGGGGCCGACGGCCTCGATGACACCGGCCGCCTCATGGCCGAGCAGATAGGGGAATTCCTCACCGATCGCGCCGTCGCGGTAGTGCAGATCGGTGTGGCACACCCCGCACGCCTGGACGGTCACGAGCACGTCGCCCGGACCGGGATCGGGTACGAGGATCGGCAGCACCTCGACGGGCGCGCCCTTCTTGACGGCGACGACGGCGCGGGCTTCGTGCGGCATGTCTCACTCCTAAACAGCGCCTGCCATGAGGGCAGGGGCGGGTGCGCGTGGAGTTGGCACGGATGCCTGTGAGGGGGGTTGTGGTGGTGCGTTGCGCGGAGAGCGGGGGATGGTGCGGGCGGAGCTCCGCCCACACCCCCTGCTGTTGCCCATGGCGCGCTGTGTTGCGCCATGAGAGACATGCTGGAAGTCCGCCAGGGATCCGTCAAGAGGTGATTTTTCGCTGCCGGGTCCGCGGGCGTGCCCGGGTGTTCAGGCTCGGGGCCTGTCGGGTGGATCAGGGCGGAAGGCCCTTAAGGCCTGTCCGATGGGTCAGGGGCGGAAGGCCCTAACCCGCGTACCCCATACGGCGGGAGAGCTCGGCGGCGGCCTTCGCGGACCGTTCCGCGAGTTCAGGGAGCAGCGACCGCTCCATGCGGTAGGCGGGCCCGGAGACGCCGATCGCCCCGATGACCGCGCCGTCGTGCGCCCGGACCGGCGCCGCCACCGCGTTCAGCCCGATCTCCAACTCCTCGGTGGTGCAGGCGAATCCGTCCTCGAAGGCGGCCGTCAGCTGGGTGCGCAGCGTGGCCGGTGTGGTCACGGTGTTCTCGGTGAACCGCGCCAGCTTGCGGGTCACCAGGGCCTCCCGGCGCTCACGGGGCAGATGCGCCAGCAGCACCTTGCCGCTGGCGGTGGCGTGCAGCGGGGTGCGGCGGCCGAGCCAGTTGTACGCGGTGACCGCGGCGGCGCCTCTGGCCTGCATGATGTTGACCGCCGCATCGCCGTCCAGCACCGCGATGTTGGCGGTCTCCCCGGTGTCGTCGGCGAGCGCCCGGCACACCGGCTGACCCTCCTGCGAGATGTCCAGCCGGATCGCCGCGGCGCCGGCCAGCCGCAGCACCCCGGCGCCCAGGAAGTACTTCCCGCGCTCCTTCTCCTGCTCCACCAGCCCGCGGTGCTCCAGCACACCCAAGATCCGGAACGCGGTCGATTTATGGACTCCCAGCTCCTCGGAAATCTCCGTCACCCCGGCCTCGCCCATCCGGGCCAGGATCTCCAGAACGCTCACCGCGCGGTCCACGGACTGGACGGATCCCGCCCCGCCGCGTCGCTCCTCGGACCGGTCGTCGGCCGTCTCGCTCGTGTTCGACATGGGTCTTTGCGTCACCACCCGGTGGCCCCTTCGGGCACGTAAGAGGGCATGTCTCCGGGAAGCCCTTGACGGCCCGCTCCCCGGCTTGGATTCTGTTGCGCATCGCGCTCTGCGATGCGTTATTCAAAACGCCATGATACCGATCAGCGCGAGGGGGGCCAGATGATTCCCGTCTGCCGCATCGAGGATCTGCCCGAGGGCGAGTCCGTACGGATCGAGATCGACGACGCCACACCGGCCATCGCCGTGTTCCACGCCGAGGGCGGTTTCTACGCCGTCGACGACACCTGCAGCCACCAGGACGCCTCGCTCTCCGAGGGCTGGGTCGAGGGCTGCTTCGTGGAATGCCCGCTGCATGCGGCCCTGTTCGACCTGCGCACCGGCGCACCGACCTGCCTGCCCGCCCGCCGGCCCGTGCGGACGCATGAGGTCAGTGTGCTGGACGGGATGATCCATGTCCGGCCCGCCGTCCGGGAAGAGGCCGTGGCATGAGGACCGTCACCATCGTCGGAGCGTCCCTGGCCGGCCTGTACGCGGCCAGGGCCCTCCGGTCACAGGGCTTCGACGGCCGCCTGGTCGTCATCGGTGCCGAACGCCACCGCCCGTATGACCGGCCGCCGTTGTCCAAGGACTTCCTGGCCCGGGAGCCGGGCGAACCCGCCGCCGAAGCGGGCGCCCTGGCGCTCTCCGACGCCGAGGAGGAGGCGGAACTGGCCGCCGAATGGCTGCTGGGCACCCCCGCCGTGGGCCTCGATGCGGCCGGCCGCGCGGTGCTGCTCGCCGACGGCCGCCGGATCGTCACCGACGGCGTGGTGATCGCCACCGGAGCGGTGCCCCGCACTCTGCCGGGGCCGCCGCTCAACGGCGTCCAAACCCTGCGCACCCTGGACGACGCGCTGGCGCTGCGCGCCGAACTGCACGCCGGCGCGCGGCAGGTGGTGGTGATCGGCGGCGGATTCATCGGCGCCGAGGTCGCCTCGACGTGCGCCGGACTCGGGGCCGACGTCACGATCGTGGAAGCGGTCCCGCTGCCGCTGGTTCCCCAACTCGGCCTGGAAATGGCAGAGTTCTGCGCGCGTCTGCATGCCGACCACCGGGTACGCCTGCTCTGCGGCACCGGCGTAAAGGCGCTGCGGGCGGACGCCGGCGAACCCCGGGTCACCGGCGTCGAACTCGCGGACGGCCGGCTGCTGGCCGCCGACGCGGTGATCGTCGGCATCGGAGTCCGCCCTGCCACCGACTGGCTGGCGCCCTCACCCGTCGCCCTGCGCGACGGCGTGCGCTGCGACGAGGGCGGGGTGAGCACCCTGCCGCAGGTCGTCGCCGCCGGAGACGTCGCACGCTACGGCGAACTGCGCGCCGAGCACTGGACCAGCGCCACCGAACAGCCCGCCGTCGCCGTCCGCAACCTGCTGGCCGGCACCACCGTCGCCCGGCACACCGACCCGCCCTACTTCTGGTCCGACCAGTACGGCAGCAGAATCCAACTGGCCGGCCACCGCGGCCCGAAGGACACCGTACGCATCATCGAGGGCGGCCCCGAGGAGGGCAGCCTGCTCGCCGTCTATGAACGCGACGGCGAGCTCACCGCGGCCTTCGCCGTCAACCGCCCCCGGCCGTTCATGCGGCTGCGCCGTCGACTCTCTGCGGGCCGTCCTGCGGCTCCCGCTGTTCCTGCCGACGGTCCCGCCGGCGCTCCCGCCGCCGTTCGCGGCGCAACTCCCTAGCCGTACTGCTCGGTTGCGACTGCACGCCGTGGCGCTGCACCCACACCTGCCGGGTCACCCATACGTCCAGCACCGCCCAGGTCGCGACCACGGTGCTGGCGACGGTGCTGATCACGGCGGGGAACGCCAGCCAGGAACTCGCCAGCGTGCTCAGAAAGGCGACCATGGCCTGCACCAGCGTGAGCGCCACGATGATGACGGCGCGCACCGCGGCCGTACGCACCGGATCGGCCATCCGGCGCCGGGTCGCCGGCTCCACTTCCCACAAGGCACGCCTGCCGGTGTCCATGAACGCGTCACACTCCCCGCACTCTCCCGCGTGTCCGACTCCTGGGCTGATGCCCGGATTTCGCCGGATACACTCCCGGGGTGCCGAACCCCGTCCACCCTCATGGTCACGCACCGGCCCGGCGCGGAGTTCCCCGGGGCCGCGTAAAACCGGCCACCTGGCTACCCACTCCGCCCGATAACCCCGTCCTATCCCCGGCCGCCATACCGGGCGGGTTGTCCGGGAATCGGCGGACAACCTATGACGATCCCGTCTCGAACGTCATCCTCAACGCCCCGGTAGGCCTTCGGGTTGGTACCCCGACAGTAGTAGGCTCTCGCCGTTTGTTGACGGAACACCACCCCCGAGCGCCGGGGTTGACGTAGGGGAGGCCATGCGCTTTCGCGGGAAGTCGATCCGTCGGAAGATCGTGGCGCTGCTGCTCGTGCCGCTGGTGTCCCTGACGGCCATGTGGGCGTTCGCGACGTATGTCACCGGACGTGAGGCCAACCAGCTGCTCGATGTCGGCAACGTCGTACGGAAACTGGGCTCTCCGGTCGAGGAGGTCACCCGGACCCTCCAGGGCGAGCGTCGCCAGAGCCTGCTGTATCTCGCCGACCGGCGCGGCGCCAACGCGCTCACCGAACTGCGCCAGCGGACCCGCGCCACCGACGACGCCGTCGACCGGCTGCGCGTCACCACCGCGGACCCCACGGTGCGCGAGGACCTCAACGGCGGCGCCGGCGTCCGGATGGACGGCATCCTCAGCGGGCTCGACGGGCTCGCCTCCCTGCGCGCACAGGTCGAGGACAACACCGTCACCGCCGCCGAGGCCATGGAGGCGTACAACGCCCTGGTCGACCCCAACTTCGACTTCCTCCTCGCCCTCAACGCCCTGGACGACGCGAAGATGGACCGGCAGGGCCGCGCGCTGGTCGTCGTCGCGCGCGCCCGTGAATCCTTCGCGCGCGAGGACGCCCTGATGTCCGCGGCGCTCGCCTCCGGCAGCATGAGCAAGCGCGATCTGCGCGCCATCTCCGACCGGGTCGCCGAGCGCCGGATCCGCTACAGCGGCGGCCTCACCACACTGCCCGCCAAGGACCGCGGTCTCTACGACGATTACTGGCGCACCGCCAAGGCACGCGAAGTGATCTCCTACGAGGACCGGGCGATCGCCGCGGGCCCGCAGGCCGCACCCCATGTGCTCAACGCCGAACGCTGGAACGTGGTCGCGGAGAAGGTGCTCGGCGACCTGAAGGAGATGGGCGACGACGCCGGCGCCCGCTACCGCACGCGCGTGGAACCGGTCGCCCTGGCCGTCGTGCTCAAGGCCGGTATCGCCGGAGTGCTCGGCTTCATCGCCCTGCTGGTCTCCGTCATCGTCTCCTTCCGCATCGGCCGCCGGCACATCAAGGACCTGACCCGGCTGCGCAAGGGCGCGCATGAGGTCTCCGGCGTCCGGCTGCCCAGCGTCATGCGCCGGCTGGCGGCCGGCGAACAGGTCGATGTGGAGACCGAGGCGCCCCGGCTGGAATTCGGCCAGGACGAGATGGGCCAGGTCGGCCAGGCGCTCAACACCCTCCAGCGGGCCGCCGTCGAGGCCGCCGTCAAACAGGCGGACATGCGCCGCGGCGTTTCCGAGGTGTTCGTCAACCTCGCCCGCCGCAGCCAGGTCCTGCTGCACCGGCAGCTGACCCTCCTGGACGCCATGGAGCGCCGCACCGAGGACACCGACGAACTCGCCGACCTGTTCCGGCTCGACCACATGACCACCCGTATGCGCCGGCACGCGGAGGGCCTGGTCATTCTCTCCGGCGCGGCCCCCTCCCGGCAGTGGCGCAAACCGATCCAGCTGATGGACGTGGTACGCGCGGCCGTCGCCGAGGTGGAGGACTACGAGCGGATCGAGGTGCGCCGGCTGCCCCGCCTGGCGGTGGACGGCCCGGCCGTCTCCGACCTCACCCATCTGATCGCCGAACTCCTGGAGAACGCCACCGTCTTCTCGCCGCCGCACACCGCCGTCCAGGTGCTCGGCGAGCGGGTCGCCAACGGCTTCACCCTGGAGATCCACGACCGCGGCCTGGGCATGGCCGCCGATGTGCTGCTCGACGCCAACCTCCGGCTCGCCGAGACCGCCGAGTTCGAGCTGTCCGACACCGACCGGCTCGGTCTGTTCGTGGTCAGCCGGCTCGCCCAGCGGCAGGGCGTCCGGGTCTCCCTCCAGACCTCCCCGTACGGCGGCACCACAGCCGTGGTCTTCATCCCCGGCACGATTCTGACCGAGACCTCCGACGGCGGCCGGGACGATCCCGAGCTGACGGCCGGAGATCCCCGGGACGGAAGGGCCGGCCAGGTCGGCAACGAACTGGAGCACGCCGCCGGCAAGTTGGCCGCGCTCTCCCAGGTGCCGGTGCCGCTCCCGGAGCGCGAGAACCGCACCCCCGGCATCTTCGACGGACCAATCGAACTGGAAGCGCCGCTGGGCCCGGACGAGTTGCGCTCCCTCGACGAAGAGGAGCGGCTGTTCGGTGGCAGGGGCGGCAGGGAACGCGGCCGCGGCCGCCGGGGCCCGTCCGCGCCGACCGGCCCGGTCCCCTCGCCGCCCGGCCCGCGCAGTATCGCGCCGGTGCCGCCCGTCCCGGACGGCGAGCAGCACCACCAGACCCGGGACCAGGCCCCGGCCGGCGGACTCGCCCCGCTGCCGCGCCGCCCCCGCCCGCCGGTCCTGGTCTCCGACCACGGCCGGACGGTCGAGGACGGTGACGCCGACGGGGAGGCGGACACCGAGCGCCCCGGTCCCGAGCGCGGCGACGCCGGCCCCGGGCCCACAACGCCGAGGGGCTTGCCCCGCCGGGTACGGCAGGCCAGCCTGGCACCGCAGCTCAAGCCCGACCCCACCCGGCAGGCCGAGCCGGAGAGCCCGGCCGTGGAGCCCGAGGACGGCCGGGACGCCGACGCGGTCCGCGCCCGGATGGCCTCGCTCCAGCGCGGCTGGCAGCGCGGCCGCCGCGACACCGACGGGTCCGAGGACATGGCAGGCGACACCACGACGGGCCGGGACGGAGCGGCCGAGGACACCTCGTCCGACGGCACCACGGATGACGCCCACCGCTGGAACGACACCCGCGGCACAGCCGCGAGCGACGGCGACGGCACCACAGCACCAGGAACGACATCGGGAGGGGACGGTCCATGACCGCACCGAAGGCAGCAGCTTCCACCGCAGCGTCCGTCGCAGGGCACTCGCCGAAGGGATCCGGCGAGCTGAGCTGGCTCCTCGATGAGCTGGTCGAGCGGGTCGGCAGCATCCGCAAGGCACTTGTGCTCTCCAGCGACGGGCTGGCCACCGGCGCCTCGAAGGACCTCAGCCGTGAGGACGGCGAGCATCTGGCCGCGGTGGCCTCCGGCTTCCACAGCCTGGCCAAGGGCGTCGGCCGGCACTTCGACGCGGGCCGGGTCCGGCAGACCATGGTCGAGCTGGACGATGCGTTCCTGTTCGTCAGCGCGGCCGGCGACGGCAGCTGCCTGGCCGTACTGGCCGACGCCGACTCCGATGTCGGGCTGATCGCCTACGAGATGACGCTGCTGGTCAAGCGCGTGGGTACGCATCTGGGCACCGCGCCCAGGTCCGGGCTGCCCACCTGAGCGCGATGGCGGCGACGGCATGAACGAGCATCAAGGCGACCGGGCGGTGCCGGAGCGGGGGGCGGCCCGCTGGTACGACGACGATGCGGGCCCTGTCGTCCGCCCGTACGCCATGACGCGGGGGCGTACCCGTACGCCCGCCGAAGGGCGCCTGGACCTGATCGCACAGGTGATCGCCGAGAGCCGCGCGGACGAGTCCGTCGCCGACCAGACGCTGTCGCCCGAGCATGTGGACATCGTGGCGCTGTGCCGCGAGGCACCGCTGTCGGTCGCCGAGCTCGCCGCCGAACTCGATCTGCCGGTCGGGGTCGTCCGGGTGCTCCTCGGCGATCTGCTGGACGAGGGCCTGGTGCAGGTCAGCCGTCCCGTGCCGCCGGCCGAACTGCCGGACGAGAAGGTGCTGCGCGAGGTGATCGACGCCCTGCGCGCCTTATGACCCGCGAGCCGCCGCGTATGACCGTGCCGCCCGCCCGGATCTCCGGACGGGCGGCACCGTCATACGGGTCGCTCAAGAAGCTGCGCTTCAGGGCGGATGAGGATGCGGATCGGATTGCCCTCGTGGGTCTCCAGCCGACATCCGGTGGCGACCATCCCCGCGAACTGCTCGATGTGCGCCTTGCGTTGACATCCTCGCCGCGTGAATAGGGCGATTTCCTCCCTGGCGGCCGCGGGTGCGGTGCGCCTTGAGTCGGGTTCCTGGTTCCTCCCCACCTGAGTGGGGTTTGTGCACTGTGCCGGGACAAGTCCTGGTCTCACCGGTGCTCCGCAGGCGTTTACCCGCACCGTTGCCAGCGCGGGGCCCCATGCCCTGGGGTGGATGGTGATTGCCAGGCTGTGTTCGTCCTGGCGTTTCTGGGCTGCCGGAAAGTCCCTTTGCCCAGCACGCCAACGATCGTACTGCGGCGAGCGTCGGCGCTGTGCCGTTTCGGCCAAGATGTGCTTCACCGTCGGGTTTCAGCCCGGCGTACTGCGCAGTTAGCCGGTAGCTGAGGCCGCCAGAGACAGTGTGCCGGGCACGCATGAAGGACGCCTGAGGACCGAGGTCGAACTCCCGACGCTCTCCGCGGGCCGTACGGCGGCGGTGTCCACGACCGCCGCGTACGGCGTGGAGACGGCGTCGGCCAGCACCGCGGCCTGCTCCAGCGGGATGCCGTCGGGCACCCGGACCAGTGAGGTCACCGGCACCAGCACGTACTCGGCCCAGGCGCCGTCGAAGTCGAACGCCATGATCTCGATGCGCTCGCAGTCATCGGCCGCGGCGCCGGAGATACAGGCGGGACAGTCGCCGCAGGCCCGCCCGGCGTGCAGTACGACGCGGTCGCCCCGCTGCCATCCGGCGGTCGGCGCCCCGAGCTCCTCGATCACTCCGGCGGCTTCGTGACCGGGCGTGATGGCGGGCAGCGTGGTGGTGAAGACGCCGCCGATCAGGCTCAGGTCGGAGTGGCAGATGCCGCAGGCGGCGACCTTGACCAGCGCCTGGCCGGGGCGAGGGCGGGGGACCGGCACGTCCTGGAGGGTGAGCTTGCCGGTGGCGGAGGTGAAACGCGCGGCGCGCATGGTTCTCATGGGGTCTCCCCGCTTATTGAGCGATGCTTAATACCGTTGTACGGTTCTGTTGAGCAGCTGTCAACAAGAGGAGACGCCGTCATGGCCACGGATACGACAACGACCCCGGACGCGGCGACGAGCACCATCGAGCGCCTGGAGATCCAGATCGGCCCGCACACCTACGACGCCCTGGCGTCCGGACCGGCCGACGGGGACTTCGTGCTGCTGCTGCACGGCTGGCCCGAGTTCGCCGACTCCTGGAGCGCCGTCCTCCCCGCCCTGGGCGCGGCCGGCTACCGCGCGCTCGCCGTCGACCAGCGCGGCTACTCCCCGCGCGCCCGCCCGCCGAGGATCGCCGACTACGCCGTGCCCGAACTCGTCGCCGACGCCCTCGCCTTCGCCGACTCCCAGGGCGCCGGCCGCTTCCACCTCGTCTCGCACGACTGGGGCGGCATGGTCGCCTGGGCGCTGGCCGGCGCTCACCCCGAGCGGCTGAAGTCCCTGACCGTGCTGGCCACTCCGCACCCGGAGGCGCTCAACCGCGCCGCCGCCGGCGACCCCGACCAGCACCACCGGCTGGACTACGTCCGCTTCTTCCGCCGCGAGAGCGGCCTGGCGGAGGCCGCCCTGCTCGCCGATGACGCGGCACGGCTGCGCGCGGCGTACGGCGGCAGGGTCCCCGGCGAACTGGTGGCCGCGAACGTCCGCCGGCTCACCGAGCCGGGCGCGCTGACCGCCACCCTGAACTGGTACCGGGCCCCCGAGTCGGTCATCTCCGTGCCCGCCGGCCGGATCACCGTTCCCACCCTGTTCCTGTGGGGCAGCGAGGACACCGCCCTGGGCCGCGGCGCGGCCCAGGCGACGGCGGAGTGGGCGGACGGCCCCTATCGCTTCGAGGCCCTGGAGGGCGCCAGCCACTGGCTGCCCGAAGAGGTCCCCGAGGTGGTCACGCCCAAGATCCTCGGCCACCTCGGCCAGTACGCCTGACGTCGTGCCGGGCCGGAGCACACCGAGATCGTTCCGGCCCGCGCGGCCGTACACTGCGGGCATGCCCGGCAAGCGCGTCACCCGACTCACCCCCGACCAGCGCAGGGAGCAGCTGGTCGGCATCGGTCTGGAGATGCTCGCCGACCGCACCCTGGACGAGCTGTCCACCGACGAGGTCGCCCGCCGGGCCGGTATCTCCCGCGGCCTGCTCTTCCACTACTTCGACTCCAAACGCGACTTCTACCGCGCCGTGGTCCGCGCCGAGTGCGACCGCTTCACCGTCGCCACAGAACCGGACCCCACGCTGGAACCGGTCGCGTGGATGCGGGCGTTCATCGCGGGCTTCGTCGCGTACGTCATGGAGCACCGTCAGGTGTATCTCGCGCTGGTGCGGGGGGCGGCGGGCAGCCACCCCGCGGTGACCGACATCGTCGGCGAGACCCGCGAGACGATCGCCCGCCGGGTACGCGACGGCCAGCGGCGGCTGGGCATGCCGGACGCCCCGCGGCTGGAACTGGCCTCCCGCGCCTGGATGGCGTTCGCGGAGGAAGCCGTCACCAACTGGCCGATGGACGAAGCCGGCGCCCGCGACGAACTGTGCGCTTTCGTGGAATCCAGCTTTGTCAGCCTGCTCGGGCTGCTCGACCGGCCCACGGTCCTGGACGGGAAAGCCCCGCGCTGATCCGCCGCCACACCGCCCCGACACACGAGCTGCCCCGGCCCTTTTGAGAGGGTTGGCGGCCTCTGTCGGTCACCCGCGTACAACGATTCCGCGCCACTGGTGAGTACCCCGCCGAGCGCGTTGTAGCGTGCCTCGTCAGCTGTCGACCATTCGCTGAATCTCAGGGAGCAAGCGTGAGCTGCACCTGCATACACGGCAATTCAGGAGAAGAATCCCATGGTCTTCGGGCGTTCTGAGCGCCACGGCCGGTCCGCCGCCGTCGACCCGATGTCGCTCAAGATCCTGGTCGCGGGCGGTTTCGGCGTGGGCAAGACCACGCTGGTGGGCGCGGTCAGCGAGATCAAGCCGCTGCGCACCGAGGAGCAACTGACCGAAGCCGGCCGGCCGGTCGACAGCCTCGCCGGGGTGGAGACCAAGTCCACCACCACGGTCGCGATGGACTTCGGCCGGATCACGCTCAACGACGCGCTGGTTCTCTATCTCTTCGGCACACCAGGGCAGAACCGCTTCTGGTTCCTGTGGGACGAGCTGGCGCGCGGCGCCCTTGGCGCGGTGGTGCTCGCCGACACCCGGCGGCTGGCGGACAGTTTCGCCGCGATCGACTACTTCGAGCAGCGCGAACTGCCCTTCACGGTCGCCGTCAACTGCTTCGACGGCGCCGACGTGTACCCGCCGGAGGCCGTCCGGGAAGCCCTCGACCTGGACCCCGCGGTCCCCGTGATGGTGTGTGACGCGCGGGTCAAGGACTCCGCCCGGGACGTGCTGATCGCCGTCGTCGAGCACGCGATGCGCTTCGGCGCCCGGCGGCGCGAGCCCGCGCTGCCCTGACGCGGCGCGGAAGTACGGCCCGTACCCCGCCGTCCGGGGTACGGGCCGTACGTCTGAGTATCCGGGGCGACCGCGGGATTACCCGGCCGCCCCGCCGTCCTCGGCCAGCCAGCCGAAGCTCCGCTCGACGGCTTTGCGCCAGTTGCCGTACTCGCGCTCCCTGGTCTGGCCGTCCATCCGCGGCGTCCACTCCGCGTCGCGCTTCCAGTGGGTCCTCAGCTCGTCCAGGTCCTGCCAGACACCGGTCGCCAGACCCGCCGCGTACGCCGCGCCCAGGCAGGTCGTCTCCGGGATCACCGGGCGGATCACCGGCACGCCCAGCACATCCGCCTGATGCTGCATCAGCAGACTGTTCGCCGTCATCCCGCCGTCGACCTTGAGCTGGGTGATCCGTACCCCCGAGTCCTGGTACATGGCGTCCACCACCTCCCGGGTCTGCCAGCTCGTCGCCTCCAGTACGGCGCGCGCCAGATGTGCCTTGGTGACGAAGCCGGTGAGACCGGTGATCACACCGCGCGCGTCGGAGCGCCAATAGGGCGCGAACAGACCGGAGAACGCCGGGACGATATATGCCCCGCCGTTGTCCGGGACACTCGCCGCCAGCGGCTCGATCTCAGCGGCCGAGGCGATGATGCCGAGCTGGTCGCGCAGCCACTGCACCAGGGCGCCGGTGATCGCGATCGACCCCTCCAGGCAGTAGACCGGCGCCTCGCCGCCGAGCTGGTAGCCCATGGTCGTCAGCAGCCCGCTCTTGGACGGGACCGGCCGGTTGCCGGTGTTGAGCAGCAGGAACGAGCCGGTGCCATAGGTGTTCTTGGCCTCGCCGACGCCGTAGCAGGTCTGCCCGAACACCGCCGCCTGCTGGTCGCCGAGCGCGGACGCCACCGGCACGCCGTGCAGCTGCCCTACGGCCGTGCCGTACACCTCCGCCGACGACCTGATCTCCGGCAGCATCGCCTCCGGCACCCGCATCGCCGACAGAATGGCCGGATCCCACTGGAGGGTGGAGAGGTTCATCAGCATCGTGCGGCCCGCGTTGGTCACGTCCGTGACATGCACCCCGCCGTCGGTACCGCCGGTCAGATTCCAGATCAGCCAGGAGTCGATGGTGCCGAAGGCGATCTCGCCCCGCTCTGCGCGGTCCCGCAGCCCCGGCAACTCGTCCAGCAGCCAGGCCGCCTTGGGGCCCGAGAAGTAGCTGGCCAGCGGCAGTCCGGTGGCGTCCCGGAACCGGTCCTGGCCGTCCGCGCCGCCCAGTTCGCCGCACAGCTGGGACGTACGGGTGTCCTGCCAGACGATCGCGTTGTGCACCGGTCTGCCGGTGGCCCGGTCCCACAGGACCGTGGTCTCCCGCTGGTTGGTGATGCCCAGCGCGCTGAGCTGGTCCGCGCGCAGCCCGGCCTTGGCCAGCGCGCCCGCCACCACGGCCTGCACCTTCGACCAGATCTCGGTGGCGTCGTGCTCCACCCAGCCCGGCTTGGGGAAGATCTGCCGGTGCTCGCGCTGGTCGACGGCGACGATCGCCCCGTCGTGGCTGAAGATGATGCACCGGCTGGACGTGGTGCCCTGGTCGATGGCGGCGACGTACTTCTCGGTGTGCTCCGTCATGACGTCATGTCTCCTGAAGTCCTGAAGTCCTGAAGTCCTGAAGTCCTGAAGTCCTGAAGTCCTGGAGTGCGGGTGAGTTGGGTGCCCGGCTCGCCGGTGTCAGAACGCCGCGTTGAAGACCAGACCGGAGAGCACCGCGCCGATCAGCGGCCCGGCCACCGGGATCCAGGCGTAACTCCAGTCGGAGGAACCCTTGTTGGGGATCGGCAGCAGCGCATGCGCGATACGCGGGGCGAGATCGCGGGCGGGGTTGATGGCGTAACCGGTGGGTCCGCCGAGCGAGAGCCCGATGCCGACCACGAGCAGTGCCACGAGGAGCACATTGATCCCGGAGCCGTAGACCCCCGCCTGCGCGCCGGGCATCTGGCCGATACCGATCCCCGGGTTCTTGCCGAAGAACAGCAGCGGCAGCACCAGGCCGATGGTGGCGATGATCTCGGACACGAGATTGGCGGCCGGATTACGGATCTCCGGGCCGGTGGAGAAGATCCCCAGCGTCGGCTGCGGAGCGTTACCGGCCCGCCCGTCGTTGGCGGCGAACTGTGCGTAGTACAGCGCCCAGGCCAGCACGGCGCCGATCAGCGCGCCGATCATCTGCGCCGCGAGGTAGACCGGCACCTTCGACCATTCGGTGCCGTCCGTGACCGCCGAGCCGATCGTCACCGCCGGGTTGAGATGTCCGCCGGACAGCGGCGCGGCGGTATAGGCCCCGGCGAGTACGCCCAGGCCCCAGCCGAAGGCGATCGCGACCCAGCCCGCCGCCTTCGCCTTGGAGTAGTGCAAGGTGACCGCGGCGCACACACCGGCGCCGAAAAGAATCAGAATCGCGGTGCCGATCACTTCACCGACGAAGATGTCCCCATTGGAATACATGGCGGCTCCTTGGCCCTGGCCCGGGGACGTCCCCCGGTCCTCCGTGCAGGGTGCGTGCCACCGGCGGGCAGCGAGCAGCCGCTGCCACCCGGCCGGGCGCCTGAGTTGCGGCGATGCCGAACTGGCACCCGGAAGTGTTCACCGCAGGTGATGGGGCGTCAAGGTCGCGCACAACAGTGGATGTTGATGACGGCGGCGGGCCGACCGCGGTTGCTACGGGCGGGCCCGACCCCGCGTGCCACCGCTGGGCCGGCCGGGCATCTCACCACCCCCTCCGGTCCGCGTCCGCCCCGTCCGTCCGTCCGGTCCGCGTCCGCCCCGCCCCGTCCGTCCGTCCGGTCCGCGCCCGCCCCGTCCCGCGTCCGTCACCCGCGCGCCCGTACGCCCTCCTGGCCGGCCGGGCTGCCGTACGCGGGGCCGGTCGGCGGGGACACCGGGACCGCGGCTCCCCGCCGGACCTCCGTACGCTCCGATCCCGGCCCGCCCAGCACCCAGCTCGCCCCCGCCAGAGCCTTCGCGGCCTTCTTCAGCGGCGCCAGCGCGGCCGCCGCCTGACGGTGACCGGTGACGCTGCCGGGCGGGCAGACCACCGTGGCCAGCGATAACGTCACCGGCAGCCCGCCCGCCGACCAGGCCGTGTCCAACAGCGCCTCGGCGAACGGGCCGAGCCGCTCGGGCTCGGCCAGCACCAGGAAGTCGTCGCCGCCGATATGGCCCACCCGGGCGGCCGGCTCACCCGCTGCCACTTCGGCCAGCACCCGCCCCACCGACCGGATCAGTTCATCGCCCGCAGCGAACCCCGCGCCGTCGTTGACCTGCTTGAAACCGTCCACATCCAGCCAGCTCAGCGCGAATGTCCGGCCCTCGGCGATTCGCCGGTCGACCTCCCCGTTGACCGCGTCGGAACCGGGCAGCCGGGTGAGCGGGTTGAGCCGCGCGGCCTCCTCCACCCGGCTCTCGGCCAGCGCCCGCAGAATGTCGGCGAGATGCACCACGCCCATGCAGCGGCCGCGTTCGTCCACCACCGCCACATCGTCGCCGGTACGGTCGCGGTCGCCCTCGGCGATCACATCCAACACCTGCCAGGCGGTGGCCTCCGCGCCGACCGTCCGGGGCCGGTCCGCGAGCCGCAGCGCCGGCCGGTCGGCGTACAGCGCGTGCCCGTAGCGCCCGGAGAGCGACAACAGGAACCGGTCCCGGTCGATCGCCCGGACCGGCACCCCGTCGGTGTCCACCAGCAGCACACCCGAGACCGCGGGAAAGCCGGTGAGATGGCTGCGTACCGTGCCCGCCGACGCGGACATCGGCAGCAGCGCGGCCGGCTGCAGGAACTGTGCGACGGGCGGCCCCGCGGGCGGGCCGTACGGCGCCGCGGGCCCGCTCACCGCCGGCGGGTGCACGGCCGGGAGATAGATGTCCGCGGCCGGCCGCCGCGCGGGCGGCCCGAATAGATACCCCTGCGCCAGCTGCACCCCCGCGTCCCGCGCCGCCGCGTACTGCCGCTCGGTCTCCACGCCCTCGATGGCCAGCAGCCCGCCCACCTGGTCGCACAGCTGCCGCATCGCGGCGACCGCGGCCCGTCGCCCCCGGTCGGAATCCAGGCCGGCGCACAGCGACGCGTCGAGCTTGACGAGGTCCGGCGCGAGATCGCCGAGCAGCCGCAGCGGCAGATCGCCGTCACCGACCCCGTCCGCGCAGATCCGGTAGCCCTCGTCGCGCAGCGCCGCCACCGCCTCCAGCAGCGACCGGTGCGGGACGTGGGTGAACGGCCCGCCGATGTCCAGGGTGATCTCCCACGGCCGGCGGCCCACCTCGTGTACGGCCTTGCCCAGCGAGGTCAGTCCCGGCAGCTCCGCGACGGTCGCAGCGAAGACATTGACATGCAGCGGCAGCAGCGTCTCCTGGTGCGCCGCGGACCGTACGGCGAGCGCCGCCAGTTCGGCGTCCAGGTCGGGGCAGCGGTGCGCGGACGCCAGCACGTCGACAGCGCCGTCCTCGGGGCGGGCGAGTATCTCCAGCGCGGCGACCGAGCCGGTCGCGAGGTTCACGACGGGTTGGTAGGCGAATCGGAGCTGGTCCGTCCAGGCAGGCACGGCAGCAGGATGCCCCCGCCGGGACCTCGACGAAGCCTGGTTCACGCACTGTTCACGCATCCTTCCGGAGCGTATGGGCGGCCGCCCGGCACCCTCACATGATCTTCGGGGAAGGGCGCGTGGAGCAGCGGTGGCGGCGGCGCCTTCACCGTACGGCGACCACCGCCGACCCGTGCCCGAACAGCCCCTGATTGGCCGTCAATCCGACTCGTGCGCCCGGGACTTGACGCTCTCCTGCGCACCCCCGCAGCTGCCACGTCAGCTCGCAGACCTGCGCAATGGCCTGGGCCGGCACCGCCTCGCCGAAGGATGCCAGACCGCCGCTGGCGTTCACCGGCAGCCGCCCGCCGAGCGCCGTCGCACCGTCCCGCAGCAGCTTCACGGCCTCGCCGGGGCCGCACAGCCCCAGATCCTCGTACCACTCCAGCTCCAGCGCGGTGGACAGGTCGTAGACCTCGGCCAGCGAGAGGTCCTCGGGCCCGATACCCGCCTCCTCGTACGCGCCGCGGGCGATCGACGCCCGGAAACCGGTCTCCGGCTCCGGGACGACGGCCGCCGAATCGGTGGCGATATCCGGCAGGTCCAGCACCGTCCGCGGATAGTGCGGGGTGGCCGTGGAGACCGCACGGATCCGCACCGGGTCCGCCGCGCCGTGCCGGCGGGCGAAGTCCATGCTGCTCAGGACCAGCGCCGCGGCCCCGTCGGAGGTGGCGCAGATGTCCAGCAGCCGCAGCGGATCGGCGACCACCGCCGACGCCGCGACCTCCTGCGCGGTGACCCGCTTGCGGTAGCGGGCGTACGGATTGGCCGCGCCCGCCGCCGAGTTCTTCACCTTCACCTGCGCGAAGTCGTCGACCGTATCGCCGTGCAACGCCATCCTGCGGCGCGCGTACAGCCCGAAGTACGCCGGGTTGGTGGCCCCCAGCACCCGGAACCGCAGCCAGTCCGGGTCGTCGGGACGGTCGCCGCCCGCCGGGGCGAAGAACCCCTTGGGTGCGGCGTCGGCACCCACCACCAGCACCACGTCCGCCATGCCCGCCAGGATCTGCGCCCGCGCGGTGTTGATGGCCTGCGCGCCGGACGCGCAGGCCGCATACACACTGGTCACCCGGGCACCCTGCCAGCCCAGCGCCTTGGCGAAGGTCGCGCCCGCGACATAGCCGGGGTAACCGCCGCGCACCGTGTCCGCCCCGACCACGCTCTGCACGGCGCCCCACTCCAGACCGGCGTCCGCGAGCGCGTCCCGGGCCGCCCTCGTCCCATACTCGACAAAGCTGCGGCCCCACTTGCCCCATGGGTGCATTCCGGCGCCGAGCACGGCGACGTCGGAGGTTGTGACGCTTCGTGGGGGGTGGGCTGCTGGGCCTCTACCCGCCGCCCACCCGCCGCCTATATTTTTTCCCCGCCGCCCACCCCCCTTCGGGGGGTGGGCGGGTGTAGTGACGCAGTTACCTGCACCACTACGGGTGGCCAGGTCCAGTGACACGGGTGTCACGCCGGCCTCGGCCGTACGGTCTGCCACGGCTGGCTCGCCCGTACCGCCCGCACCGTCCGCCGCGACCGGCCGCCACTGCCAGGTCGTCCACGTGTGCTCCGCGTCCTCGTTGAGGACCCCCGGCACCAGCTCCACCTCCGAGCCGACCGCCAGCTCCGCGACGCCGACACCGGGCGCGGCCTGCCCGAGGACCACCATCCGCTCCGCCGCCAGCTCCACCGCGACCAGCGCGTACGGCCGCCACTCGGTGCCGGGATCGGAGACGTACGGGGCGGGCGGGCGATAGCGCCCGTCGGTGTACGACCAGACCCTGCCGCGCCGGGACAGCGGCACCTCCACCAACTCGCCGCCCGCGCAGCCGGGGTTACGGCAGAAGGCGTCCTCACGCGGGAAGAACACCGCGCCGCACGCCTGGCACGCCGTCCCCAGCAGCCGGAAATCCGCGGCGTCCTGATCGAACCAACCCGGCACCACGGGCTTACGTGTGCGTGGCACGACGACCCCTCCCCCACAACGAACCGAGCAACGAACCGAGCAACGAACCGAGCAACGAACCGAGCAACGAACCGAGCGGCGGACGAGCAGTGATCGGTGAGCGAGCGGCGAGCGAGCGGCGAGCGAGCAGAGATGCGACCCGATCTGACGGAGCGTCAGAAGTGTGGCACGCGACCGCGCGACGCGGAACCCCGGGGGGATCCCGGACGGCAGTCCCTGCGCATGGAGGCGCCGACCTGGACGCTGTCAGTGCTCGGTGTTATGTTGTTCTCGTTCAGAGAAAGACTCAGTTTGAGAATGACAGGGTGGACGGGGTGAGGGCTGTGGATGCGGGACGAGAGCACAGCGGCGGGAGCGGCGCCGCGGCAGACGGCGGCGACAGTGAGTTCCTCGCGGCCTACGACCCGCGTGACTTCCCCGCCATCGCCGTGACCGTCGACATCGTCGTGCTGACGCTGCGTCAAGGAGTCCTGCACATCATGCTCGTGGAGCGCGGCGGGCGGCCCTTCCAGGGCGCCTGGGCGCTGCCGGGCGGCTTCGTCCGGGCCGGCCAGGAATCGCTGGACGAGGCCGCGGCCCGCGAACTGGCCGAAGAGACCGGGCTGGACGCCGCACAGCTGGAGCGCGTCCACCTCGAACAGCTCGGCTCGTACGGCGATCCCGGCCGCGACCCGCGGATGCCCGTCGTCACCGTCGCCTATCTCGCTTTCGCCCCCGACCTCCCCGAGGCGCGCGGCGGCGGCGATGCCTCGGCCGCGGCCTGGGTCCCGGTCGCCGATCTGGATCTCGGTACCTGGGGCGCCGCCGCGGCCGCGGTCGGTGCGGGAGAGGCGGCCACGGGGGAGGCCGCCCCGCCCACTCGCCAAACGTTCACCGAACCGGACGCGGCCCGCCCGCTTCCCCCAGAGCAGGGTCCGGGGCACGGGATCGACGGGGGTGATTCCGTGCCCCGGCCCGCAGACCACACGGCGCCGGGCCCGGACACCACGCGGGCCCCGCTCCTGGAGGCCGCGCGAGCCCCGCTCCCCGGGGCCCTGCGGGCCCTGCTGGCCTTCGACCACGCCCGGATCGTCGCCGACGGACTCGACCGCGCCCGCGCGAAGATCGAGTACACCCCGCTGGCCACGACCTTCCTCGGCGAGGAATTCACCATCGTCGAACTCCGTGGCGTCTACGAATCCATCTGGGGCAGCCCGCTGCACGCCGGGAACTTCCACCGCAAGGTGCTCTCCGTCCCCGGATTCGTCGAATCCACCGGCGCCACCGCCGCGCGCGGGGGAGCGCGGGGCGGCCCGCGCGCCCGCCTCTACCGCGCGGGCGATGCCCGCCTGCTGCACCCGGCGCTGCTCCGCCCGGACCGTGAGGAGAGCGTCCGATGAGAGACGGGGACCTCCGGGACCGAGGGGAGCGCGCAGCGAGCGGGGTGCTCCGCGACCGCGTCGCCGCGCGCGCCACGCTGGTCGCTGCCCGCCGGCCCGCCGACCTATTCCCCGACGACGACACCGAAGCCGCCCGCGTCTACCGCCGACTCGCCCGCCTGCTGCACCCCGACACCGTCGGAGCCGCCGAACGCCCGCGTGCCGAGGCCGACTTCGCCCGCCTCGAAGCCCTCTGGCAGCGCCGTACCGACGCCACCCGCCCGACCCTCACCACCCGCCGCCACACCTACACCCTCGGCGCGACCCGGGCGACCGGCGACCTCGCCGTACTCCGCGAAGCCACGTACGAGCGGGACGGCACCCGGCACCCCGTGCTGCTGAAGATCCCGCGCGCGGTCACCGACAACGACCTTCTGGAACGCGAGGCGGAGGCGCTGAGCCGCCTGGCGCGGCGCGGCGAGCCACGCCACCGTGCCTACGCGCCCCGCC
The DNA here is from genome assembly GCF_040654775.1 of Streptomyces sp. NPDC050636. Lineage (NCBI taxonomy): Bacteria > Bacillati > Actinomycetota > Actinomycetes > Kitasatosporales > Streptomycetaceae > Streptomyces > Streptomyces sp. NPDC050636. Next base: position 12,760 of record NZ_JBFAIP010000056.1, on the reverse strand, counting down.
TGCTGGAGTCCTTCCGGTACCGCGATCCGGACACCGGCGCCGAACGCCGCGTCAACGCCCTCCTCCCGCTCGACGGTTTCCACACCCTCACCGACGTCCGGGCCGCCTACCCGGACGGACTCGACCCGCGCGACGCCGCCTGGATGTGGCGCAGGCTCCTGGTCGCCCTCGGCTGGGCGCACCGCGCGGGCCGTGTGCACGGCGCCGTCCTCCCCGACCACATCCTCATCCACCCCGAGGAGCACGGCCTCGTCCTCGTCGACTGGTGCTACAGCACCCCCGTCGGCGACCACGTGCCCGCCCTCGTCGAACGCCACCGCGACAGCTATCCGCCCGAGGTCACCGGCCGCCGCCCGGCAACCGAGGCCACCGACATCCACCTCGCGTCCCGCACCATGGGCGCCCTCATGGGGGAGCGCACCCCCAAGCCGATGCGGGCGTTTCTACGCGGCTGCACACTGCCCGCCGAGGCCCACCGCCCGCACGACGCCTGGCGGCTGCTGGCCGAGCTGGACGCGCTCCTGGATCGCCTCTACGGGCCGCGCACCTTCCGCCCGTTCACGATGCCGGCGCCGGCGCGGCACCCATAAGCCGCGGCCGCACACCCGCCGTACACCACTCACGCACGCAACCACTCAACCAATCAGGGGGATTCACCATGGGCAGCGGAACCTGGTCCACCAACGTCTACGGCGCCGCGGCGAGTTACCGCGCCGCCTCCGGCACCAGCGCCTTCGACTACAGCGACCGCGTCACCACCACGGCGCCGCGTCACACCTGGACGGCGCACCCCTCGCTCGACCCCAAGGGCCTGTCGACCCGTGAGAGCCGAGACTCGGACGAACACCCCACGTCGCTGGCCGTCTCGGTCATCTTCGATGTGACCGGATCGATGCGGTCCGTGCCGCGCGTCCTGCAGACCAAGCTCCCCGAGCTGTTCGGCCTACTGCTGCGCAAGGGGTACGTCGAGCACCCGCAGATCCTCTTCGGCGCCGTCGGCGACGCAACCTGTGACCGGGTCCCGCTCCAGCTGGGCCAGTTCGAGTCCGACAACCGCATGGACGACGACCTCGGCAACATCCTCCTGGAGGGCGGAGGCGGCGGCCAGATGACCGAGTCGTACGAGCTCGCCCTGTACGCGATGGCACGCCACACCAGCCTCGACTGCCACGAGAAGCGCGGCCGCCGCGGCTATCTCTTCCTCATCGGTGACGAGATGCCGTACGGCAAGGTCAAGGCCCGCGAGATCCGCGCGGTCTTCGGCGACGACGTCCACGACGACATCCCCGTCGCCACGATCCTCGCCGAGGTACGGCAGAAGTTCGACGTCTACTTCATCGTCCCGGCCGGTGCGGCCCATGTCGGCAACACGGCCGTCTTGGGTACCTGGCGCAAGCTGCTCGGCCAGAACGTCATCGAACTCGACGACCTCGCCGCCGTCTGCGAGACCATCGCGCTGACCATCGGCCTCGGAGAGGAAGCCATCGACCTCGCCGCGGGACTCGACGACCTCGCCGACATCGGCTCCGACGCGGGTGACGCCGTCGGCAAGGCGCTGGCCACCCTCAGCCGGGGCCGCGGCACCGTCGCACAGTCCTCGGTGCCACTGATCGACACCGCCGCCGACGCGGGTGCGAACGGCACCACTCGCCTGTGACCCGAGGATCTTCGATGCACACCATCGTCGTCGACCTCGGCTACGGCGACGCCGGCAAGGGCACCGTCGTCGACCGGCTCTGCGTCCCCCAACCGGGCGCGGCGCCGGTCACGGCGGTGGTCCGCTTCAACGGCGGCGCCCAGGCCGCCCACAACGTCGTCACCACCGACGGCCGCCACCACACCTTCGCCCAGTTCGGCTCCGGCACCTTCAGCGGCGTCCCCACCCACCTCTCCCACCTGATGCTGGTGGACCCCCTCGCGCTCGCCGCCGAGGCCCACCACCTCGCCTCCCGCACCGTCCCCGACCCGCTCGCGCTCCTGACCGTCGACCGCCGCGCCCGGCTCACCACCCCGTACCACGCGGCCGCCAACCGGGCCCGCGAGCGCGCCCGCGGCACCACCCGGCACGGCTCCTGCGGCATGGGCATCGGCGAAACCGCCGCCTACGCCCTGGCCCACCCGGCCGACGCGCCCACCGCGGGCGACTGCACCTCCCGTACGGCGCTGCGCCGCAAACTCACCCTGCTCCGCGACCGGTTGACCGAGGAACTCGGCCCGCTCGACGCCCCGCCCGTCGACGACTGCCTCGACGCCTTCGCCGCGTTCGCCGACCATGTACGGCTCGTCGACGGCAACCACCTGGCGCGGCTGCTGCGCACCGGCCCGGTCGTCTTCGAGGGCGCCCAGGGCGTGCTCCTCGACGAGTGGCACGGCTTCCACCCCTATACGACCTGGTCGACGACCACCTTCGCCGGCGCCGAGGAGCTGCTCGCCGAGGCCGGACAGCCGCGCGCGGCCCGGCGGCTGGGCGTCGTACGGACCTACACCACCCGGCACGGCCCGGGCCCGCTGGTCACCGAGGACCCGTCGCTGCTGCGCTCGCTTCCCGAGCCCCACAACGGCCACGGCCCCTGGCAAGGAGCCTTCCGCACGGGCCACTTCGACGCTGTGGCGCACGCCTACGCGGTCGAAGTCTGCGGGGGAGTGGACGCCCTCGCCGTAACCCACCTCGATGCCCCGGCCCGCCACGGCGGCACCCTGCGTATGGCCCGCGCCTACCGCACGCCCGAAGGCCTCCTGGACCGCATCCCCACCGCCCCGCCCGGCGACCTGACCCGCCAACAGCGCCTCACCGAACGCCTGTTGACCGCCCGCCCCGCCCGCTGGCAGTCCCCGGGCGCGGACCCGCGCGCCTGGAGCGACGCCATCGCACAGGCGCTGAAGGCCCCGGTCTTCATGGAGTCGTACGGGCCCACCGCGGCCGACAAGGTCACGATGCCCGACAAAGTCACGATGCCCGACAAAGTCACTGCGCCCGAAAAGGTCACTGAACGGGGAAGTCGAAATACGTATCCGGAAAAGTCTCCGGCTTGAAGGTGTAGTGCCACCACTCTTCCGGGAGATTCACGAATCCGGCCCGTTCCAGTCCGTTCTTGAGCAGCAGCCGGTTCTTCAACTGCCGCCCGTGAATACGTGGATCGAGGGTATGCGCGAGGGTGTCGAAGCAGTCAAAACCGGTCCCCATATCAAGAGAGTTATCCGGGAAACGCTCGGCCCTCGGCCCGTAGCAACGTGTCAGCGGCTCGCCCGGAACATACGGGCGGGTCGGCAGAGCCGGCAGCCGCACCAGCGTCACATCGAGCGTACTGCCCCTGCTGTGGCCGGACTTGGCGGCGATATAGCCGTCGTCGAACAGCTTCGACTTTTCCACCCGCGGATAGAACTCGGCCTTCATCCGCTCGTCGTCGAGGTCCTCGGCCCACCGGACGAAGTGGTCCACGGCGCGCTGCGGCCGGTAGCAGTCGTACACCTTGAGCGTGAAGCCCCGCTTCAGAAAGGAGAGTTGGGCACGGTGCAGGGCCTGAGCGGCATCCCGCGTCAGCAGGCACTTCGGCTTGCGATAGCCGTCCACCGGTACGCCCACGAAGTTGTGCGGCGTGAAATAGCGCATCTCCTGGATGATCGTGCGATCCACATCGCGCAGCGCCACGAATTCCTCGGGGAGCTCGGGGCCCTTGAGGCTCTTGAGGCCCTTAAGGTCCTTCAGTGCAAGGGACGGGCGCTGCTGAACGGTCCCCGCCACCGCGCTCGGCGGCAGCGCGGTGACGGTCATCAGGGCGGCGGCAGCGACGGCGAGGCCGCGCAGCGCGGCAGCGAGTCTTGGCATGGCCTTCGTCTACCAGTCGGGGCCGCACCAGGGGAAGACCGCCGTGGGGCCGCCGCCCGTCCGGCCCCTCAGCCTGCCGCCGTCCCTTCCGCCAACCCCCGCACCCGCACCGGATACCCCACCGCGCCCCCGTCCCGCCGCTCCACGACCACCCGGCCGTCCTCCAGCCGCGAGGCGAACCGCTCCACGCTCGGCCGCTGCCAGCCGTCCCCGGCATCCGGCACCACCAGACCGCTGCCCCCGCGCCCGGCAACCGGCGCCCACACCTCCAGCTCCGTCCCGCCGTCCGCGCCCGCCACCGGTAGCACCGCACCCGCCCGCGCCAGCACCGGAATCCGCGACAGCGGCGCATCCACCAGCACCTGCCCGGGACCGTCGTACGCCCGCCCGGTCGCGGTGTCGTACCACCGCCCGCGCGGCAGCCGCACCGCCCGCCGCGTCACACCCGCCTCCAGCACCGGCGCCACCAGCAGCGCGTCCCCCAGCAGGAAGGCGTCCTCGCAGTCCCGCAGCGCCCGGTCCCGCGGCGCACTCCACCACACCGGCCGGACGTACGGAGCGCCCGTCAGCCGCGCCAGCTGCCCCAGCGTGCCGAAATACGGCAGCAGCCGTTCGCGCTCGCGCAGCGCCGTACGGGCATGCGCCAGCACCTCGGGCCCGAACTCCCACGGCTCCCGCCGCCCCGCCCAGATCGCCGAATGCGTACGGAACAGCGGCAGATACGCGCCCAGTTGGAACCAGCGCACATACAGCTCCCGGGACGGCACCGCGGAGAACCCGCCCACATCGGGACCGCTGTACGGCACCCCGCACAGCCCCAGACCCAGCACCAGCGACAGCGACGCCCGCAGGCCCGGCCAGCCCGTCGCCACATCCCCGGACCAGGTCCCCCCGTACCGCTGCAGCCCCGCCCAGCCCGACCGCGAGAACAGGAACGGCCGCTCGCCGGGCCGCAGCTCGCACAGCCCCTCATAGCCCGCCCGCGCCATCGCCAGCCCGTAGACGTTGTGCGCCTCCCGGTGGTCACCGCCCCGGCCCTCCAGCGCGTGCCGGGCCGAGCGCGGCAGCGTCGACTCCCCGAACGGCGCGAACGAGACCGGCTCGTTCATGTCGTGCCAGACCCCGGCGAACCCCTGCGCCAGCCGCTCCGCGTACAGGCCGCCCCACCACTTGCGCACCCGCGCGTCGGTGAAATCCGGGAACACCGACTCACCCGGCCACACCACACCGCGCACTTCCCGCCCCCGCGCGTCCCGTACGAAGGCATCGGCCGCCGCCCCACCGTCGTACACCTGATCGCCCGGCTCCGCCTTCACCGCCGGATCCACGATCGACACCAGACGCACGCCCTCGTCACGCAGTTCCCCGGCCAGCCCCGGCAGATCCGGAAAGCGCTGCCGGTCGACGGTGAAGACCCGGTGCCCGTCGTAATGATCGATGTCCAAATGGACGGCGGACAGCGGAAGTTCATGCTCCTTGTAGCCGGCGACCACCCGGCGCACTTCGGCCTCGTCGCCGAACCCCCAGCGGGCGTGCTGATGTCCCAGCGCCCACTGGGGCGGCAGCGCGGGCGCGCCGGTCAGCGCGGTCCAGCCGAGCAGCACCCGGGCCGGGGTGCCGGCCAGCACCCAGTAGCGCAGCGGCCCGCCGTCCATCCGCAGCTCACAGGTGCCCGGCCGGTCGTGCCCGGAGCCCGCGCCCTCCGCGCCCTCACGCAGCACCACCCGGCCGTCCCAGGAGTTGTCGTGGAAGACCAGATGCGTCCCGGCGTCCGCGACCACCATCTGCACCGGCATCGTCAGCGACAGCGGATCGTCGCCCGGCTCGAACGCGCCGCCCGGATCGGTGTTCCACAGCCGGTACGAACCGTCCCGCAGCCGCGGCCCGTGCGCCCGGCCGCCCAGCCCGAAGAACCGCGCGTCGGCCGCCACCTCCGAGCGCTGCACCCACCGGGAGTCGGGGCTCGCGGTGCGCTCCCGCTCGTCCTCGCCGTCATCCGTACGGTCGTCCGCGCGGCCCTTCGCGTGGTCGTCCGTACGGTCCCACCAGCGCGGCGGCAGCTCCCGCCGCAGCAGCACACCGCCGGGCGTCCGCACCTCGACCGCGCCGTGCCGGGACACCGCCACCATCACCCGCTCGGAGACGACCCGCCAGCCGCCCTCCGTGTCCGGCTCCAGTACGGCCCGCGTGTCCACCTCGGGACACGGCCCGGCCATCGCGTAGGAGGGCTCCGGCCCGGCGCCGTCCCAGCCGCAGAACACCGCGCCGCCCGACGCGACCCGCACCCGCAGCGACGACCGTGCGAAGTGGATCAGCCCGCCGCCGGGCTGCGACTCTGCGTCGCGCGCGACTCCCGGCACCCGTGCCCGCTCCGCGACCCGCCGCGGCAGCGCCCGCGCATCCGCTCTCCGCCGGCGCCACGCCGTACGCACGGACCGCAGCCCCTGCGCCGGCCCGACCGCCTTGACCACCCGTACCGACCGCACCAGATCATGCCCGTCCATGCCGGTCAGCCTGCCATCGACGCCCCTGGGTGCGGGCGCCGTTCAACTGCCGTTCACCTGCGAGGGGTCACGCTCGGCCACCTTCCGGCCAGCGGATCGCCGCCCGATGGCCGAAACCGCCCCACCACCCGGAACCGGCACCCGTCCCGTGCCCGCCACCCTTTCCATCACCCCCCGAATGTGGGGGGCCCACTCTGGTGCACAAGTCGATCACATGGCATCGTCCTGGCAAGCCGTGTCATGCGCGCACGCCCCGGGAGACCCCCAACGCCGTGCGCGTCCGACGCAGACGACGCGTACCGCCCGGGAGCCGCATGATGACCACCGCACCGCAGTCCGCCCCCCAGCCGGAACCGCAGCCGGAACCCCTCTGGCAGCCCGGCCCGGACCGCATCGCCCGTGCACAGGTCACCCGCTTCCACACCTGGGCCGCCGAACACCACGGGGCACCCGCCCCCACCCCCGGCGACCCGGCCGCGAGCTACGCCGCCCTGCACCGCTGGTCCGTCGACGAACTCGCCGTCTTCTGGCAGGCCACCGCCGAGTGGTTCGACGTCCGCTTCTCTTCTCCGTACGAAACCGTCCTTGCCGACAGAACGATGCCCGGCGCGCGGTGGTTCCCCGGCGCCACCCTCAACTACGCCGAGCACGCCCTGCGCGCCGCCGAGGACCCGGACCGCGCCGACACCCCGGCACTGCTGTACGTCGACGAGACCCACGAGCCCACCCCGGTCACCTGGACGGAGCTGCGCACCCAGGTCGGTTCGCTGGCCGCAGAGCTCCGCCGCCTCGGCGTCCGCCCCGGCGACTGCGTAAGCGGCTATGTCCCCAACATCCCGCAGGCCGTCGTCGCCCTCCTTGCCACCGCCGCGGTCGGCGGCGTCTGGACCTCCTGCGCCCCTGACTTCGGCGCCCGCAGCGTGCTGGACCGCTTCCAGCAGATCGAACCGGTCGTCCTGTTCACCGTCGACGGCTACCGCTACGGCGGCAAGGAACACGACCGGCGCGACACCGTCGCCGAGCTCCGCCGCGAACTCCCCACCCTCCAGGCCGTCATCCACATCCCCCTCCTTGGCACCCTCGCCCCTGAAGGCGCCCTGAACTGGTCGGACCTGACCTCGAAGGACACCGAACCGGTCTTTGAACAGGTCCCGTTCGACCACCCGCTGTGGGTCCTGTACTCCTCCGGTACCACCGGCCTGCCCAAGGCCATCGTCCAGTCCCAGGGCGGCATCCTGCTCGAACACCTCAAGCAGACCGGCCTGCACTGCGACCTCGGCCCCGACGACCGGTTCTTCTGGTACACCTCGACCGGCTGGATGATGTGGAACTTCCTCGTCGGCGGCCTCCTGGTGGGCGCCACGATCGTGCTCTACGACGGCAGCCCCGGCCACCCCGACGTCGCCGCCCAGTGGCGGGTCGCCGAAAGCACCCGCGCCACCGTCTACGGCACGTCCGCGGCATACGTCATGGCCTGCCGCAAAGCCGGCATCCACCCCGCCCGTGACCTCGACCTCTCTGCCATCACCTGCGTCGCCACCACCGGGTCCCCGCTCCCGCCCGACGGTTTCCGCTGGCTGCACGACTCCTTCGCGGAGAGCGGCGCCGACCTGTGGATGGCCTCCGTCAGCGGCGGCACCGACGTCTGCAGCTGCTTCGCCGGCGCCGTGCCCACCCTCCCCGTCCACATCGGCGAACTCCAGGCGCCCTGCCTCGGCACCGACCTCCAGTCCTGGGACCCCCAGGGCGAACCCCTCACCGACGAGGTCGGCGAACTCGTCGTCACCAACCCCATGCCGTCCATGCCCATCCGCTTCTGGAACGACCCCGACGGCAGCCGCTACCACGACAGCTACTTCGACATGTACCCCGGCGTCTGGCGGCACGGCGACTGGATCACGCTCACCTCCCGCGGCTCGGTCGTCATCCACGGCCGTTCCGACTCCACCCTCAACCGCCAGGGCGTCCGCATGGGTTCGGCGGACATCTACGAAGCCGTCGAGCGCCTCCCCGAGATCCGCGAATCCCTGGTCATCGGCCTCGAACTCCCCGACGGCGGCTACTGGATGCCGCTCTTCGTCCACCTCACCCCCGGCGCCACCCTCGACGACGCCCTGCGCACCCGCATCAAACACACCATCCGCGAACAGCTCTCCCCCCGCCACGTCCCCGACGACATCATCGAAGCCCCAGGCGTGCCGCACACCCTCACCGGCAAGCGCATCGAAGTCCCCGTCAAACGCCTCCTCCAGGGCACGCCCCTCGAAAAGGCCGTCAACCCCGGCTCCGTCGACAACCTCGAACTTCTCCGCTTCTACGAGCGCATCGCCCGCGACCGAGCGAAGTAGGGCGGTTGTCAGACCCCTCGATTACTCTCAGTGACAAGTGATGTTCGAGCACCGCACCTCACTGAGGCGGACCAGGGGGAGTCATGACATCCACATCCCGGAACACATCCCGAAGCACGTCGCGGAACGCATCGCGGCACGGGGCGAAACGCCCAGCCCGGCAGACCCATCAGTCCGTCGCTGTCCGTCGCAAACTGCGCCGCGAAGTCCCCAGCACCGCCGCCGTCCTGGCCGACGAGCGGGACTTCGCGGCCATGCGCCGCTACCGCACCTTCCCGTTCGACGACCATGCCGGCTACCTCCAGCAGATGGAGACCGTGCTGCGCACCCTCGCCTCCCAGGGCGTACTCACCACCCTCAGCCTCTTCGACCCGGTCGCCTACGAGGAATACTGCGCGGATCTCGGACTCGACCCCGACCACCCCGGCAGCCGCACGCGCTACACCGCCGAACTCGCCTGCACCGGCGCGACATTGCCGTATGCCGGCGAGCCGCTCGCCGAGCTGCTGCCGTTACTCGTCAAAGAAGCCGACCGCCAGGCGACTTGGGACCAGGCCTCCGCGCTCCTGGCCCGCGCCGGCAGCTGCCCGGACTGCGGCGAGGACCTCGCCCACGCCGCCTTCGCCCGTGCCACGCAGGCACTGCGACAACTCCTCACAGCCCTCGGGGACGGCACCCACCACCTCGTCTGCAGTATCCCGGCGGGGGAGCAGTCCCTCCTGGCGGTACTGCACGCCACGGCAGGCGACGGCGACCGGCCCCAGCTCTTCGAATCCGAGACCCTGGTCTTCTGCACGGTCCTCGCCGTCGGCTTCGCGCTCCGCACCCCGGGCGGCATCGTCTCCCGCACCACTACCGGAGCCACCGATGAGACCCCCGCCACCGCCGAAACCCGGGGCACCGCTCACGACACCGTCCGAGGCTGGTCCCTGCGGGACTCCTGGCTCCGCCCGCTCACCGCGGCCGAGGTCTTCACCGCCTACTGCACCGACGCCGACACCGGCGAGCCCATCCCACCCGAGCACGGCGTCGACTACGCCCCAGGACTCACCCTCACACCCCCGCCGGCCGGACACCGGCACCGCTGACGAGCCGCCCCTCACCCCCCTACGGCAAATGGCCGCCCCGCCACAAGGGCGGGACGGCCATCAAGTCTCCTGCGACGCACACGCCGCGCGGGATCACTCCCCGGAGAGCACCGCCTGCGCGGCGGCCCGCGCATCGTCGGCGGTGTCGGCGGCACGCGCCGCGGCCGCCGCACGCTCACACTGCGCCAGCGTGTGCTTGGCCAGCGTCGCCCGCACATACGGAATCGACGCCGCACCCATCGAAAGGCTGGTGACACCGAGCCCCGTCAGCACACACGCCAACAGCGGATCGGAGGCCGCCTCACCACACACACCACAGCTCTTGCCCTCGGCCTTCGCGGCCTCGGCCGAAGCCGCCACGAGGTCCAGCAGCGCCGGCTGCCACGGATCCTGCAACCGCGACACCGCACCCACCTGACGGTCGGCGGCAAAGGTGTACTGCGCCAGGTCATTCGTCCCCAGCGAAAGGAACTCCACCTCCTGCAGGATCGAACGAGCCCGCAGTGCGGCGGACGGAATCTCCACCATCGCGCCGAACTTCGCCCGCAGCCCGGCATCCCGGCACGCGTCCGCGAACGCCTTCGCGTCGATCCGGTCCGCCACCATCGGGGCCATGACCTCAAGGTAGACCGGCAGCCCCTCGGCAGCCTTGGCCAGCGCCGTGAGCTGCGTCCGCAGCACATCGGGGTGGTCGAGCAGCGTCCGCAGACCCCGCACACCCAGCGCCGGGTTCGGCTCATCGCCCGGCGTCAGGAAGTCCAGCGGCTTGTCCGCACCGGCATCGAGCACCCGTACGACAACTCGGCCCTCGGGAAAGGCCTCAAGCACCTTCCGGTACGCCTCGACCTGCTTCTCCTCGGACGGCGCCTTCTGGCTGTCGTCCAGGAACAGGAACTCGGTCCGGAACAGACCGACCCCCTCCGCGCCGGCCTCGACCGCGGCCGGCACATCCGCCGGACCGCCGACGTTCGCCAGCAGCGGCACCTTGTGCCCGTCGGAGGTGGCACCCGGACCGGACGACGAGGCGAGCGCCGCCTTCCGCTCCGCCGCGGCCTGCTCCAATGCCGCCCGCTTCTCGGCACTCGGGTCGACAAAGACCTCACCGGTGCTGCCGTCGACGGCGATCACCGTGCCCTCGACCAGCTCACCCGCACCCGGCAGCGCGACCACGGCCGGCACACCCAGCGCCCGCGCGAGAATCGCGCTGTGGCTGGTCGGCCCGCCCTCCTCGGTCACAAACCCGAGCACCAGCGCCGGGTCGAGCAGCGCCGTGTCGGCCGGCGCCAGATCCCGCGCGATCAGCACATACGGCTCGTCGCTGTCCGGCACACCCGGCATCGGCACGCCCAACAGCCGGGCGACGATACGATTCCGCACATCATCGAGGTCGGCGACCCGCCCGGCGAGATACTCACCGGCACCCGCCAGCAGCGCCCGATAGGCGGCGAACGCGTCATACACACCGCGCTCGGCGGTGCTGCCGACCGCGATCCGACGCTCGACGTCAGCCATCAGCTCGGGATCCTGAGCCATCATGGCCTGCGCCTCAAGCACGGCCTGCGCCTCGCCGCCCGCCAGATTGCCCCGCGCGATCAGGTCGGCAGCCACAGCTTCCACGGCCTGACGGGCACGCCCCTGTTCGCGCTCCGCCTCATCCGCCGGAATCTGCTTGGCCGGCGGTTCCAGAACCGCCGTGCCCATGTGCCGCACCTCGCCTATGGCCACACCGTGGCTCACGCCGACGCCTCGCAGCGTTGTCTCCATTTCACCCGTCTCCGGTTGATGCGACGGTCCGTGCCGCCGCGGTGGATGTCGTACCTGCCGTCGGGGACGGCACCCGGCTACCGCCAGGAGAAGAGCGAGTCGCCCGACTTCACGTCGCCGTCCTCGCGCAGATCGCCCAGCGAGTCCGCCGTGGCCTCCAGCGCGACGATCGGGCACACCGCCGACTTACCGGCCTCTTCTACCGCCGCCGGGTTCCAGCGCACGATGGCCTGGCCGCGCTGAACGGTGTCGCCCTTGTTGACGAGCAGCTCGAAGCCCTCGCCATTGAGCTGAACGGTGTCGATACCGAGGTGGGTGAGCACGCCGTGCCCTTCACCGTCGACAACGACGAACGCGTGCGGGTGAAGCGATACGACAACGCCGTCCACAGGCGCAACGGCCTCGGACGGCTCACGAACGGGGTCGATGGCGGTACCGGGACCCACCATCGCTCCGGAGAACACCGGATCGGGCACAGCCGCGAGTCCGATGGCGCGTCCTGCAATCGGGGACGTCACGGTGGTCATGGGAAGCCTCCCAGGGGTGGAGATTCATCAGGCCGCCGTCACTACCTGTCCTGGACGGCGCACCGTTCAGAAGCGTAAGTCATTAGAACTGACGGTTCCGCATGAGAGACGCCGGTCGAAGATCCCGCGCCGCGCCGAATCGATTTGCCTCGCCCCCGGCAGGCCTGTAGTGTCCTAGACCTGCCCCAGAGAGACAGGCCGCAGCAAACTGCGGCCCGGTCGTGGTGGGCGGCACTCCTCAGAGTCTTCATCGAGATTCTCGAATTGTGCGCTTCTGCATGTCTGCAGAAAGGCAGCGGTTCGAAAGCCCCGAAAAGCCCTGATAGAGTGTGAAACACCGAAGGGAAGCGCCCGGAGGAAACCCGAGTAGGGAATCCAAAGGAAGCGTCCGTTCCTTGAGAACTCAACAGCGTGCCAAAAGTCAACGCCAGATATGTTGATACCCCGTCTACCGGAAACATCCGGGAGATGAGGTTCCTTTGAAAGTCCTACCGTCACGATGTGTCGGTAGGCAATACACAGCGAGGACGCTGTGAACCACTGGACTCATTCCGTCCGGTGGTTCCGCTCAACGCGAGTGTAAACCGGCAGTGTTTAATTAAACCCGCCCGGTAAACATTCACGGAGAGTTTGATCCTGGCTCAGGACGAACGCTGGCGGCGTGCTTAACACATGCAAGTCGAACGATGAACCGGTTTCGGCC
>NZ_JBFAIP010000055.1:0-44027 GCF_040654775.1 Streptomyces sp. NPDC050636 | reverse complement strand
CGCCTCCGGATCCGCTACGAGATACGCGCTGACCTCCACCTCGGTCTGCTCCAACTCGCCTGCAGCATCATCTGCTTGAGACGGCTTCGAACCTCATTCTGAAACGATCAGTAAGCCACTTCGCAGGGCCCGATGCCAGACAGGACGAGGTTGAACACTTCTCGGGCGGCGTAGCGTTTGAGACAGCGGATGTTCTCGCGCCGGGTCTTGCCCTCCGCGATGCGCCGCTCGTAGTAATTGCGGGTACGCGCATCGAACCGGAGCCGTGACTGCACGATCCGATACAGGGCGGCATTGGCTCTTCGATCGTCACCGCGGTTGAGCCGGTGGTGACGCTGACGACCGGAGGAGTGCTCGACGGGGCTGACCCCGCAAAGCGCCGCGAACGACGCCTCACTGTGCAGTCGTTCAGGGGTGTCCCCCATCGTGATCAGCAAGATGGCGGCACTATCCGGGCCGATCCCCACCCGGATGAGCAACTGCGGAAAATGACGCTCCATCAGCCCAGCTAGGCGCCGCTCCAGGTCAAGAATCTGCCCGGTCAGCTGATCGATCCGCTGAGCCAACAGACACAGGGCGATGCGGGTGGCCTGCTCCACGGCATCCCTCTCCCCGTCGTCACCCTCACGATCTTCGAACTGCGCGCAAGTCCTGACCAAGGCTGGATTCTTCAGACCGGCCAGCTGCTCGCGCAGGTCCGGATCGGCGGTGATCAGGACCGCCTTGAGCTGATTGATTGCCTGCGTACGGGCCTTGACAGCGGAGTCCTTGGCCAGTTTGAACAGACGGGCGCACTGCACCGGCCCATCCCCAGCCTTGGCCTGGGAGCGAGCACGGCCACTGAGCACCGCCCGTGCCGCCTCCTGCGCATCCACCGGATCCGACTTACCCCGCCGTCGACGGACCGAGCGATCAGGCCGGTTGACCTCGAACACCTCGACCCGGCGAGCCAGCAAGTAGCGCGAGAGGGCAGCTCCGTAGCTGCCGGACCCTTCCACCCCGGCCCTGTGCACCGCACCCAGCCGGCCGGCCCACTCCCAGAGTTCCCGATAGCCCACCGCCGTGGTGGGAAAAGACGCAGTGTCCATGACCGCCCCCAGCATGGAGAGCACCGCGGCCACATGAACATCCCGGTGCGTGTCCACACCAAGGACGACCTCGTCCATAACAGGCGGACGTTTTCTAGGACTTGGGGCACTCGTCTGGGCGCACCTCCTGCTCTGTGAGCCTGCCGGTCCTCGCCACCGGGCCGTCAAGGCGGTCAGCGGTGAGACAATGCCCAGTTCACGGCACACACACCCTTGGGACACGCCTCAGCAGCCCGGCAGCAGTACACCCTGCACTGGTGATCGACGAAGGTAGGACTGGACACCAGGTCCGATTTCTCACGAGCCAGAGCCCGGCACAGGGGTACATCAACCGGTATACCCAGGTCCCACGACTTGCGATCACTCGAAGGGCAGTACTGTTCCAACACGGCGGCGTACGTCAACGTGCACGGGCCGAGCCCCCGGCCCTGTGACTTCTTCGCGGCGGGCCCGGCCACTTCGCAGACCATGTCGATGTCCTCACGGCCCAGGGCGTGGAGGTACTGCTCGTACCGCTGGATCGCGCCCTCCTTCGTCCTGGGCGCGGGCTGGCCGCCGGTCGGCTCGGCCGACGGCTTCTCGGCCCGAGCGGACACCGACGGCGTGGCCGACGGCTCGTCGACCCGCGTGAACGCGGACGGCCGCGAAGGCTTCGCGTCCGTGTCCACCTTCGATTTCTCCGGACCGCACCCGCACGCCACCCAAACGCGGCAGACCATCGCAACCCGCCACCCGGCGGAGCCTCGCCCGATGCATCCGGCGAGGCCCTCACCTCTCACAACACTGCCCCTATGACGGGGGCATGACTGTGTGGGCCTGACCAGGTGGAATGCCTCGCGGGCGGAGTAGCGGTTGAGGCGACGGTACTGCCGACTGCCCGAGGAACGCTCGACGGGGCTGACCCCGCACAGCGCGGCGAAGGACGCCTCGCTGCCCAGACGTTCCGGGTTGTCCCCCATCGTGATCAGCAAATTGGCGGCACTGTCCGGACCGACGCCCACCACAGCGAGCCGCTGCGGGGCGTGTTGATGGCGTCCCCAGACACACACTGGATCGGCCGGATGACGAACCAGGTCCGGCACGTTCACGTGCCGGACCCAGCAGTGTCAGCCATTCATAGCCGCCCAGAACTCCTCGAAGGACATCTTGCGGTCGCCGTTGGTGTCGAGGGAGTCGATCAGCTCCTGAGCCTGCGACTCGGTGATCTCCGAGCCCTCCAACTCCGCAACGACCTTGCGGTATTCCTCCGCGGTGACCTGGCCGTCCCCGTCGATGTCGTAGCGCTCGAAAACCTTCCGCGCCGCCGTCTCCACGATGTCTGCCATGTGCTCCGCCCTTCTGCGATCTTTGCTGACGGGCCCAGATTATCCGTCCGTCCAGAGCAACGCGGGTGCGCCCAACCCGCCCGGCTGCTGCACGCTGGGCTCGCTCCAAGCCCGTGACTCCGCTCCCGAAGGCATGAGTCCGGAACTGCTTCGATGTTCCGCAACGTCGTCGAGGTGGCAGTCGATCCGGTGAATGCAGCCAGAACGCAACCATGGGCACTACGTCGTGCTTGTTCATGCGGGAACCGCAGATCTGCGGCTCTCCGTTGTGCAGCCTTGCTGACCCACTCCTGGCAGTCGGGGACTACTCGAAGGTTCCGACAAACGACGCCCCCTGCGGTGTCAAGAACTCGACGACCTCCGCAGCACCACGGGAGTCCCCTCTCGGCCCGCATCAGCTGGGGGCCAGAGCGCACCGGGCGCGATGCAGGAGAGGGCGGCGCACCAACAAGTCCCGGGCCGGTCGGTGGTGAGGCAGCATCCTGCGGGGCAGCCGGACCCCTGCCATCGAGGAACCGGCCGAGTCCGGCCGTGGGATGCCCCTGCTGGACGCGCTCGCCGGCGCGTGGGGCGTCCGCCACCACAGCCGGGGCAAGACCGTCTGGTTCGTCCTGCCGACACGCGAGTGCCCTGACGCCAGCGCAGCGGTCGCGGTCCAGGGTCAGGGCGCTGCCTGATCGGCAGGTGGGACGAAGCTGCATCAGCGCATCAGAACGGCGCTTCCGCGGTACCACCGGAGGGCATCGCACCTGGCAGTACACCTACGGGAAGCGGCAGGTTGGTCACCACGAACTGGTTCAGGATGTCGTCGCGATCCATGAACATTATTTGGCTCCGCTTCGCCGCGTCCAACGCGTTGCCCAGCCAGTTACGTGCGGCCTTGGTGATCTCCCCGCCGGCCACGATGAACGCATGGTCGACGAGGACACGCCGGTTGGTCTCGGGGTCGAAGATCTCGTGTGCCAGCATCATCAGAGCCTGATTGTGGATCTCAGCGATGTTGGCATTGCCCGCCCTGGATTTTCCGGTAGCGTCTAGTTTCCCGCGCTTCACCTGGATGCCGAAGTACAGGAAGTGCTGGGTCGGCAGGGTGTAACGCATCCAGATGTCCTTGCCGTACTCCAGCGCCTTGTCCCGGTGCCCGGCCGCGGTGATCCGGTGAAAACCCAGTTGCCGGAACAGTGGCAGCAGCACTTCCTCAATGAGTGCATCCTCACTGCACGTGTCCAGGAATGCGGCAAGTGCTGTGCGTCGCTGCATCTCGGCGACGCTCAGAGGGCGATGCGGGTTCTTGGCCAACACCGAGACAGTGTTCGTTCCGATGTGCCGCAGGTAGCAGTGCTTGTCCTCCCCGTAGAAGGCTTCGAACCCCTCGCGGGCGAGCGCATTGTTCAGCAAGCGCAGAGCATTGGGCCGGTCGAGACCCTCATTGAGGGCATCCGCCGGATTCATCAGGTGGTCGATCACCCTGCAGAAGGACTCCGGCGGGTGCGCGGGCCCCTCGTGCGGCTCCGCCAACAATTGTTCCAGCACCCCCGCGACCCAGCGGTGCCGCGTCGAACCGTCGTGCTCCCAATCCATGTCGAGTTCCGCGAAGAACTCGGTGATGTACATGCTCGATCGATACGGGAAATACGCAGGCTCGGCATCAGCTTGAGGGTCTGCCGCACCGAGATTCCCGCAAATGAGGTCGCCAAGCATTTCCAGCGTTCGCTTTCTGAACTTCACGACGCCCCTCCCCCGAGCCGCTCCCCCAGCCACCGCGTGCGAACCATTGTGCCCTGTGACCGCAGAACGTCCGGCACGTACGACCAAGTCCGGGGTGCGTCACGGGTTCAGCATCAAGCGTGGCGATTACGGCACACATCCACGGACAGCCGACGTACCACTGGGTCCGCACGAGCAGGGCACACCGCATCAACCCACCACACTAGAGAGCCCTGCCCGGCTTCCCGGCGGGGCCACGTCGTCTCACGGATCCCAAGTGGAAGGGGGCGATCGCAAATCCAGCGTTCCGGAGAGCAACGCAGGAACACGGACTGCATGAGGAGCCGAACCCTCATGCACGCGAGCACAGTCGACCTCACGGCGAAGCCCCACCGGAGTGCTCCGGCGGGGCTTGGTCTCAGGGCTCCGCGCACAAGCCCCGCCGTGGTGGTTCCCGGAAGGGCGTCATTGTTTCGCCCGTCTCACACAGCCCCTATGACCGGGATCACGCCTGTATGGGTCTGACCAGGTGGAACACCTCGCGGGCAGCGTAGCGTTTGAGGCATCGGACGATTTCGCGGCGAGTCTTGCTCTCCTTGATGCGACGTTCGTAGTACTCCTGAGTCCGCGGGTCGCAACGCAGGCGGGTCTGCACGATCCGGTGCAGAGCAGCGTTGGCCTGACGGTCGCCGCCGCGGTTGAGGCGACGGTATTGCCGCGCGCCCGAGGATCGCTCGACGGGGCTGGCCCCGCACAGCGCGGCAAACGATGCCTCGCTACCCAGCCGCTCCGGGTTGTCCCCCATCGTGATCAACAGAGTCACGGCCGTATCCGGGCCGATACCCACCACAGCCAGCAGCTGCGGGACGTGGCGTTCCGCGAGCAGGGCCAAGCGGCGCTCCACGTCCTGGATCTGCTCGGTGAGCTGCTCGATCCGGTGGGCCAGTAGGCACAGGGTGGCGCGGGTGGCCTGCAGCACCGTCTCCTCCTCGCCCTCGTCGTCCTTGCTGTCGTCGGCGAACCGCGCACAGGTACGCAAGAGGTCCGGGGTGTTCAGCTGGGCCAACTCCTCGCGCAGGTCCGGGTGGGCGGTAATGAGAACGGCCTTGACCTGGTTGATCGCCTGGGTACGGGCTTTGACCGCCGACCCCTTGGCGAGCTTGTACATCCGGGCGATCTGTACGGGTCCGTCGCCCGTTTTGGCCCGGGCGCGGGCCCGCCCGCTCAGCACCGCCCGGGCGGCATTCTGGGCATCGAGGGGATCCGACTTGCCACGTAAACGGCGGTCGGTCCGGTCGGGCCGGTTCACCTCGAACACTTCCACGCCCTGGGACAGCAGGTAGCGGGACAGGGCCGCTCCGAAGGAGCCTGTCCCCTCCACCCCAGCCCGCCGCACCGTGCCCAAGTCGCCGGCCCACCCGAGTAGTCCGTGGTATCCGGCCGCGGTGGCCGGGAACTCTTCGGTGCCCAACACTGCCCCGAGCGGGGATAGGACGGCAGCCACATGAGTGTCCCGGTGCGTGTCCACCCCGAGAACCACCTCTCCCGTGGGCCGACGTCGGCGGGCACGCGGGGCAGGGGGTGTACTGGAGGTGCTCTTTGTGGGCATACCCTTTCGCCTTCCGGTCCGATGACACATCGCGTTGCCGGCACCGGGCCGCGTCGGGCGGTCAGAATTGTGATGACGCCTGATTGATCGGCAAGCCCCTATCGAGACACACCCCGCCAGCCCGGTACCGACAACGCACCATCCCCGACCAAGGGCCGACGCTGTGTGAGAAAGACACCACGGTCAAACGTCTCATGAGTCAGACCCCGGGACCCGGGACAGCACCCACCAAGTCTCCCGCCCAACACGACGCATCAAAGACTGTGTTCAAACCCGACTGGTGACGGCGACCAATCGCCAACTGACGCCCGCTGACGACAGCAAATGCACGCAACAGCGATTAAATGCCGGCCATCAGTACCCCAGGGCTCCCGTAGTCGCCGCGCGCATTCTGAAGCCACACCCCAGAAAGCCCTTCAGCCCCGCCAGCGCGGGGCTCTTTCTCATACACGGGAAGCCTGGGTCAGCAGGTAGCTGGACAGGGCCGCTCCGAAGGAGCCGGTTCCCTCCCCCCGGCCCGCCGTACCGTGCCCAGGCGGCTGGCCCACTGGTGTAGTTCGCGGTATCCGGCCGCGGTGGCCGGGAACGCTTCGGTACCGATCACCGCCCCACCAGGGAGAGCACGGCAGCCACATGAGCGTCCCGGTGCGTGTCCACTCCAAGGACCACCTCCCCCGTCGGCCGGCGTCGGCGAGTACGCGGGGTTAAGGACGTATCGGTCATGTTCGTTCACCTTCCGACCCGATGGCGCATCGCGTGGCCTGCACCGGACCGCGCGGGCGGTCAGAACTGTGAATAAGCCTGATGGGTCGGCAGGCCCCTATCGGGACACACCCGGCCGGCCCGGTGCCAGCAACGCACCATCCCCGGTTAGCGGTCGACACAGCGTGCGTAAGACACCGCGGTCAGAGTTCTCATGAGTCAGACCCCGGCCCGGGACAGCACCCACCCATGCTCCCGGAACTCACAGCACACCACCCAGGCCCGCAGGACATTCTCAATCCCAGCTCATAGAACACCCTGAATCTGGCGCTGGCCGACCACAACTGATCGCGAAGGTCGACATCACGTTCAGCCCTCAGGACCCGCCAACGGCGCCAGCTAATGACGGGGCCTTGGTACCGACTGACGGACAGGGACCGGCGCGCTCCCACGGTGGGCCGACGGGCGAGCCAGTCCGGTGCGTGCGAGCGCGACCAACCCTCTACCCGTCAGAACCTCTTGGGACCGTTGGGTGGTCTCTACGTAGCAGAAGCCGTGGCCATCTGCTCGTCGTGTTCGCGTAGCATCCGCACGGCGGTGGCGGGTGAGGGGTGCTGACCCTTCTTCTTGCTGGTGGTGATGACGAGCTTCTTGGCGATGTCGCGCAGGCTCATCTCCTGGTCGCGGAGGCGGAGGCCATAGACAGCATGTCGTCGTCAGTGATGCCCGCGCCGCCGATGGTCTGACAACTTCGCTGGCCTCGACCAGTTCTCGCGGCAGATCACCGTTCTTGAGCAGCGCGTGGTCCACCCGGAAGGGCAGCTCGACGAGACGTGCCGAAGAGTCCAGCACGTATGAATACAGATTCTGATTCCCGTCAAGCGCCGTCCGGTAGGTCTGGAGCACACTGACCTGCCACCAACTGTTGCAGGAGGTCCGCCATGTGGTCGGTGCCGGGGAGATTTTGCATGTCCTCTTGGAATTTGCTTGCGTTGGCCTGGTACTTCGGGTTGTTCAGGACGCTGAGTGCGGCAGTGCGGATGGTGTCTGGCGTGTAGTCCTCCACGGGAATGCCTTCTGCCAGACCGAGGTCCCTGCAGCGCTCCGCGCAGTGCGGCTGGTCGGTCATGATGGGGGTGATGACCATGGGGACGGCTGAGAACAGTGCTTCGCGTACGGAGTTGTAGCCGCCGTGGGTGATGAGCAGGTTGCACAGGGGCAGCATCTGGGCCTGGGGTACGTAGGGTTCCAGGCGCACGTTGGCCGGCACGGTCCCGAATCGGGCGGGATCGGTTTCCGGGCCGATGCTGACCACGAGGTTGATGGGCTCGGTGGCGAGGCCCTCGATGATGGCCTCCAGTACGCCGGGGCTGCGGTGCAGGATGGTGCCCATCGAGGCGAGCACGGTGGGCTTTTGGCGGGGGAGGTCGGTGACCCATCCGGGGAGGGACTGGCTCGGGCCGGCTGCGGAGGGGCTGAACCTCAGGAAGTGGGTGTTGGGGGGGTGTGGTGTGCCGTGCTGGGCCCAGCGGGGTGCGTTGAAGCACAGGTGCAGGTGCCGGTAGAGCATCTTGTGGTCGGGGTCGGGCGGTAGTCCGGCACGCTCACGCTGGCGTGCCAGGACAGCTGTCAGTAGGCGGCTGTTGGCGGTGGGGTAAGGCACGTGCGGGGAGTCGATCGCGGAGTAGCCGTCGGTGCCGAGTGACGCGTGGGGGATGCCCAGGTGCTCCGCGGCGATGGCGCCGGTGGGGTCTTCGGAGGTCCGGATGATCAGGTCCGCGCGCCAGTCGCGCGCGACAGTGATCACCTCGGGAACCCCACGCTGGATGAGGCGTTCGATGGTCGTGACGAAGTAGTCCGTCATGTCTGCCCCGGGCTGCGGGAACGGCGGGAACACATCCGCCGGCCACGTGGACGGATCGTTCGCGGCGTTCCAGTCGACTCCCGCGCCGTAGTGGGTGAAACCGAATTTCTCTGTCTCCTGCCGGAATACTCGTGCTGTGCAGACCGCGACCTGATGCCCGGCGGCCTGCAGTGCGCGGGCCGGCTGGGCGATGCTGTACAGGTGGCTGATCACCGGAAAGATCGTGAAGAGGACGCGCACGACATTCTCCTGCCTTCGCCGGTCTGGGCTTGTTCCGCCGTCCGAATTTTGCCTGGGTGTGGCTGATGTCTTGCTGGATGCCGGGTCAGTTGATTGGCGCGCTGGTCGCGTAGACCATGCCGTAGTCGCCAGCCTTGTGGATCGGTCCTTGTTCTGTGTGGATGGTGAGGTTTCGCGAGTCCAGGATTTCCTTGACGCGGGGATAGGTCGTCTGCCAGTGGTCAACTTCGATGACTGTTTGGCGAATTCTGGGCCAGTGGTGTTCTTTGATGCCTTGCAGAACCGCGAGTTCGCCCCCCTCCACATCGATTTTGAGGAGGTCGATGCTCTTGATGTCGTGCTCGTCGATAGCGGCGGACAGGGACCGGACACGCACACGATACGCAGCCGTTTTCCGTAGCGCTCTCATGCGGTATTCCGTGAAGCGCCTTATGGCGAAGGAGGGTAGCCGCTGGAGGCGTGGACCCATTCCGCCTTGGCGAATCGCCTCGGCGAACGCCTTGGCGAGACGGACCCGCTCCTCCTGGTTGTTCTGGGAATTACGGAGTGCCGATGACAGGACTGTGGCCATGGGGAAGTAGGTGAAGTCCAACTCCCCTTCGTGTGCGGCCAGTCCGTACGGCAAGACTGTTACGCGCCCGTGGAAGAACTCCTTGGCATTCCGCTCAAGCATCGCGCGGATCGGTGGGAGGGGTTCGAACGCGAAGATGCGCACGTCACCGCCGAGGCGGGCATAGGTGTAGGCCGAGAAAGCTCCGATGTTCGCGCCGACATCAAGAACCGTGGCGCCCCGGCTCAGCTGGATCCCGTGGGAGAAGTAGAGCGGTACCTCACTGCGAACGATCTCGACTTCCCATGGATTGACGCAGTGCAGTGCGAATCCGCTCACCGTGACACGCGCGCCCGGGCTCGCCGTAGTGAGCACCTTACGGGGTACCCGGATTTCCTCCATGTTCATGATGCCCCTCCTCGCCGTATGGCACGCGTTTGAGTGGTGAAGTCATGGAGCAGGTCGGCGAGAACGGCGGGGAATTGCTGGCGGATGTAGAAGTGGTCGCCGGGGTAGCGGTGCAGTGCGAAGGGGCCGCCGGTCCATGCCTGCCAGCCCTGCATCGCCCGGGGCGCTGCGATGGCGTCATCCTCCGCGGCAAAGGCCGAGATCGGGCACGGCAGGCGGTTGACGGGCCGCATTCCTATTCCGGTCAGCAGGCGGGCGTCGGCGTTGATCAGGGAGCGGAAGGTCGCCATCGCCTCGGTGTCGCCCTCCAGTTCGCCGGGGATGGCACCGTCTCCTCCCAACTTCCGGTAGGCACCGGCTGGATCGGCGAGCAGCGTCTCGACGGTGGTGTCCCAGTAGGGGTGATCGGGCGGGGCCATCGCCGAGACGGCCAGCAGCATCGGTGGGACGCCTGCGTGTGCCAGCGCGCGGCACACTTCGAAGGCGTAGATGCTTCCGCCAGAGTGGCCGAACAGGATGGTGGGCCGCTTGTCGCCTGTTGCTGTCAACTGCATCGCGGTGAGTCGTGTCAGGCGCTGCAGGTCGGTGATCGCAGGCTCGTTGGCGCGTGACTCCCGGCCGGGCGGCTGGATAGCGATCACCTCGGCGGTGCCGGGGCCGTCGGGGCCTTTCGCCCAGGGCCGGTAGAACGTGGCGGTGCCGCCTGTGTGCGGGAAGCACACGATGCGGACGGGGGCGGAGGGGTCGGGGTGGAGGGGGACGATCCATTCGTTGGCGAAGCTGCGCATGGCCGTGTCTCCGTTCAGTCCACGCGGTGGAGGCCGAGTGCCGAGATGACGCGTCGGGACAGGTCGGTGATTCCGCGGCTGGACAGGACGTCCAGGGTGGGGATGTCCGCGCCGAGGGTGCGGCGCAGGGTGACCGTGAGCTCGGTCGCCAGGAGGGAGTCCACCCCGAGGCGGTCCAGGGGGACGGAGGGGTCGACCTGGTCGGGTGGTAGTTGGAGGAGAGCCGCCACCGCAGCCGTCACGGCTCCCGTGACAAGTTCCCGTGCCTCGGGGGTCGCTGCGGTGGCGAGCCGGTCTCGCAGACTGGCGGTGGCGTCGTGTCCCGGGGGCTGTGCGGTGAGGCCGTGGTAACGAGCGGCGGTGCAGGCGGGGAACATGTCACGCAGGCGCCGCCAGTCGGCGCGGCCGATCACCACGCACTCCGGGGCCGGTCCGGCGAGAAAGAGGCCCAGGGTGTGGAGGGCCTCGCTCGGCGATGTCGCGTCCAGTCCGAGCCCGGCCATTCGTGCCTCGATGCCGGCGCGTGCGGCCATGCCGGTGTCGCCGATCACGGACCATCCGACGGAGACGGCGGGCAGGCCACGGGCCCGCCGGTCGCGTGCCAGCACGTCCAGGCACAGGTTCGCCGTGCCATAGGCGGCCTGGAGTCGGTTGCCGATCAGCGCGGCGATGGAGGAGAACAGGACGAAGTGGTCGAGGTCGTAGCCCTTGGTGAGGCGGTCCAGCAGCAGTGCTCCGGTGAGTTTCGGCGCGAGCACGGCGGAGAACCGTTCGGGGGCGAGGTCGGCGAGCGGGGCGTCGTCGTAGTGCGCGGGGCAGTGGAAGACGCCCTTCAGCCCGTGGGGTGCACTGTGGTGGGCGCGGCGTACGGCGGCAGCCATCGCGACCGGGTCGGTGGCATCGGCTGCCAGCGCCGGTGAGCCGTCTTCCTGCGGCACGTTGGCCTTCCGGCGGCCTGTCACCCACACCTGGCCGGCCCCGTGGTCGCGGAGCCACTGTGCAGTGGCTGCCCCAAATCCCATGGTGCCCCCAACCACCAGGTAGGCGCCTTCGGAGTCGAAGGTGACGTGCCGGGGACACGGTGCCGGGTCAGGGAGGCGGGTGGTATCGATGATGAGTTTGCCGATGTGTCCGCTGCGTTTGAGGAGAGTGAAAGCCTCGGCCAGGTCCTCGGCCGGGTAGGTGGTGTGGGGCAGTGGCGTGATCGCACCGGTGGCAGCCATCCGTGCGACGTTGCCGAGCAGTTCGGCGGCGACGGCGGGGCGCCGCTCGATCAGTTGGGCCAGGTCGACGGCGTGGTAGGACAGCGTGTTCACGAACGGTTTCAGGCGCAGGTCCGCGTCACCGTACAGGTCGCGTTTGCCGAGTTCCACGAACCGGCCGTCGGGGGCCATCAGTTCCAGGCACGCGGCCGCAGCCGGGCCGGTGAGGGAGTTCAGGACGACGTCGACGCCGCGTCCGCCGGTGAGCCGGCGGGTCTGCGCTGCGAATTCGAGGGAGCGCGAATCGAGAGCGTGGTCGGCTCCCTGTCTCAGTAGCAGTTCGCGTTTGTCCGGGGTGCCCGCCAGGGCAATGACGCGGGCGCCACGTAGCCGGGCGAGGGTAAGGGCGGCAAGGCCGACGCCTCCCGCTGCACCTGGCAGCAGCAACGTTTCCCCTTCGGCGAGACCTGCCAGGGTCTCCAGACCGTAGAGGCCAGTGGTGTACACCAGGGGCAGGGTCGCTGCCTCGATGAGGCTCATCCCCTCGGGGATCGGCACGGTGACGGCCGCTTGGGCGACGACGTGACCGGCGAGGGAGCCGGGGGCGATCGCCATCACGCGCTGCCCGGTTTCGAGCTCCGTCACGCCGGGGCCGACAGCGGTGATGATGCCGGCGCATTCCTGTCCGATCAGGGGGCCCGCGCCCGCTGCCGACTGGCCGCCACGCCGGTCGGTTTGGGCGGGTTCGATCGGCATGAGTCCGGTGGCGAGCAGCACATCCTTGTAGTTGAGTGCGGCGGCGTGCACATGGATCACCACCTGCCCCGGCCCCGGTACGGGGAGAGGGGCCTCCTCCCAGACGAACCCAGGGGTCATCGTGGCCTGGCCGACCCGCAGGAGGTTGGTGCCTTCGCTCGTCGAGCGCTGGGTGACAGGCGGCGCGGCGGGGACGATCCGGGGTACGCGGAGCCCGGCCTCACCTGTCGTGAACTCGTCCTCGTCCGGGAGAGGAGGCTCCGTGAGAAGGCCGACCACGCGGCGTGCCACCGTCTCAGGATCGGGCGCGGATTCGGCGATGACTCGTCGCACGGTGATGTCCGGGATCTCATTGGCGATCGTCCGCGCCGTTCCCCACGCCGCCGCGCCCGCGGCCATTCCGGCAGCCGTGGTCTGCGGCGAGCCGGCCAGCGTCCCGCACGGACCGGTGACCAGCCACAGTGTCAGTCGCTCGGCCTGTGCGGCCTGGCGCCTCGTGGGGGCCCGCCCTTGCTGCCAGGCCGTCACCAGATCACGGAGGATCTGCGCCGTGTCGGTCGCGTTCTGGACGGGGTCTTGCGCTGTCCCGCCGAACAGCGCGAGTACGACGGACACCTCGCCTGCCGTGGCCCGGGCATCGAGGGCCTGCTGCCATCTTCGGACTTCGCCTGGCCGCAGGGTCAGGGCCTTGCCCGCCCCCAGGGCCGTGGCAAGTCGTTCGCCGAAGTCATCCCCCTGCGCGTCGGCCGCGACCAGCCAGGTGTGTGCCGTGAGTGCCGCTTGCGCAGCAGTGGTGGGGTCTGCCGGCTGCAAATCGACCTGCCAGGCGCCGACCGGAGCCCGTGTCGCAACCTCGATGAACCGTACGCGCAGCCCTTCCAACGTGACTGCCACCGCCCCATCGTGTGCAGCCACCGTGACATCCCACACCGCGTCCCGGCCCGCCCCGGCACGTGAGACCACACGCACCACCCCCGACACCGGGGGCGGCGCCCAGACGGTGACGGCACCGAATTCAACCGGGACGAAGGGCATTTGCTCGTCGATGAACCGCGATTCGAGCGGCCCACCAGCGTGCACCGCCACGTCCAGCAGTACCGGATGGACGGTGTACGCCGCGAACGGGCCCGACATCTCGGCGGCGACGTCGGCGGACAGGGCGTACTCGCCGAGCAACTCCGCGGTCCCGTCGGAATCCGTGCCGTGAAAGCTCAGTTCGGTCAGCGCTTGGAAGGCTTCTCCGTAGTCCGTTCCGGCGCGTGCGGCCATCGCGTAATACTGCCGCCCTGTCATCGTCGTGCTCATACCGGCGCGGAGAGACCCAAGGCTGAGCGGCTGCGGGCGGGGCTCGGCCACGGCCCGTACGCGGCCCCGGGCGTGTTGCTGCCAACTGCCCGGCGCTGAGGGCTGGTGTGGGTCGAAGCGCCGGGAGGCGATGGTGACGACCTCTCCGCAGACGCTGGTGGCCACCCGCAGCAGGGTGCTCTCGTCGTCAAAGGGAACGGTCAGCGCCGTGGAAACAGCCAGGTCCCGTACCTGCACGGCAGCGTTCTCGGCGGCACCGGTCCCCTTGATGACGGCCCGCCCGGCAGCCAGCGCCATCTCCGCGAATCCCGCACCCGGCATCACCACGGTCCCCCCGACCCGGTGACCGCTCAACCATCTCACCCGTGAGGGAGCCACCGGCCCTTCCCACTGAGGCGCTGCCACGGGGACCCGCTCCCCCAGCAGCGGATGCTCCAGGATCCCATCGCCGGGCCCCGGCCCCCACCAGGACGGCTCCCCGATCCAGTGCCGCTTGCGCTGCCACGGATACGCGGGCAGGTCCACGACACGACCCGGCTCCGGAAACCAGGCCGCGTCATCCATAAGACCGCTGGCAGACATCACCGCCGCCGCGACGGCATCCAGATCCGGAACCCGTCCGCGCTGGAGCGTCCCCAGCGAGTGACAGGCTTCGCTACAGGCCGCAGTGAGGCGGCGCAGATAGCCCGACAGCACGGGGTGCGGCCCGATCTCCACCAGCACGCGCGCCCCAGCCCCGATCATGGACTCGATGGCCGACGCGAAGCGCACCGGTTCGCGAATGTTGCGCCACCAATACCCGGCGTCCATCTCGGGTCCGTCCACAGCACGGCCGGTCACCGAGGAGAACAGCGGCACACGGGCCCGCCCGGGATGAAGCCCCCTCAGCCCGGAGAGAATCTCCTCGCGGACCGGATCCATCGCGGCGCTGTGGAAGGCATAGTCGAGCGGTAGCATCCGGAAGAAGATCCCCTGCGCCGCCAGTCGCTCACCGATCTCCGTCAAGACTGCACGGTTCCCTGAAAGGGTCACTTCGGAGGGCGAGTTGACAGCGCTGATCTCCACCTCGCCGTCGTACTCGGCCAGCATCCGTACAGCGGCCTCCTCGCCAACTCCCGCAGCAGCCATCCCGCCTGCTCCAGCGGTGCGGCCCTGCGCCGCGCTGCGCCGTGCCACCAGCTCGCACGCGGCTCCCAGATCCAGCACCCCCGCCACACAGCACGCCGCGATCTCCCCGACGCTGTGCCCGGCCACCATCGCCGGGACAACGCCCCGCTCCCGCAGTGATGCCACCAGCCCCATCTGCACGGCGAAAAGCAGCGGCTGAGCCACCTCCGTACGCGCCAAGTCATACGCGCCACTGGCCAAGGCATCGGCAACCGACCACCCCAACAGCGGCTTCGTGGCCGCGTCCACCTCTCGCACCGCATGCGTGAACATCCGGTCGCCGCCCTCGGCCAGCAGCTCGCGGGCCATCCCCACCCACTGCGAACCGTTGCCGGAGAACACGAAACCGACCGCTCCCACCCTCCCGCAGGCGTCCGCTCCTACCTCCACCGCCGCGGACCCCCGTGGCGAGCCCCCGACCGACAGCTCGTAGAGGTTCCGAGCCGCGCCCGCCGCATCGTCGGCGATGACCGTGGCGGTGTGCTCGTAACGGCGCCGCCTGCACGTCGAGGTGAACGCCACATCGTAGAAAGCCCCGGCTTGGCCGGCCGTATCCCCGTCGAGACCGCCCAACCGGTCGGCCATCGCCCACGCAGCCTCGGCCAGCGATTCGGGCGTCCGCGCCGAGACGACCACCGGTAGTGGCCCCACCGGTACGTCCGGCCGAACGTTCCGGTCCGGTGGCTGGGTCAGAATCACATGCGCGTTGGTGCCGCCGATTCCGAACGAGTTCACCCCCACCACCGCTGGCCCGTGGGGATCGATCGGCCTCAGTGCGTCCACCGGATCGAGCCCGAGCCCTTCGAAATCGATCGCCGGATTCCGGGGACGGCCGTGGAGTGACGGCGGGATCTGCCGGTGCCTGAGCACCACCAGAGCCTTGAGCAGCCCCGCCATCCCGGACGCGCATTCCAGGTGCCCCACGTTCGTCTTCACCGACCCGATCGGCAACCGGCGGCCAGTGGCACGCCGCACCCCGAGCGCAGCACCGATCGCCCTGCACTCGATCGGATCCCCGATCGGAGTGCCCGTCCCATGGCACTCCAGATAAACGAGTTGGTCGGCAGCGACACCTGCCCGTGCGTATGTCTCGACCAGCAGTTCCTCTTGTGCCGACTGCGACGGCTGGGTGAGACCGCCTTCCCCCGAGGCGCCGTCGGTGTTCACCCCAGAGCCCTCGATGACCGCCAGAATCGGGTCGCCGTCCGCAACAGCGTCGCCAAGGCGTTTGAGGAGAAGCACACCGCCGCCTTCCGCACGGACAAAACCGTCCGCATGCGCGGAGAAGGCCCGGCACCGGCCCGTTGGGGAGAGCAATGACGCCTTGCAGAAGCCGATGTAGTCGGCCGGGTTCAACAACGCTCCCACACCGGCCGCCAACGCCATCTCCACCTCACCCGACGCGATCGCCCGCGCCGCGTAATGCACCGCGACCAGGGCCGAGGAGCAGGCCGTGTCGATTGCCAGCGACGGGCCGCGCCAATCCAGCAGGTACGACACCCTGTTCGCCGTGTGCGCGGTGATGGTCCCGAACATGGAATGAGCACCCAGCACCTCCGGACGCGAGGCCAGCAGCTCCCCGTACCCGCGCGTGGACGTCCCCACATAGACACCGCCGCTGGTTCCCTTGAGGGCGGCCAGGTCGACCCCCGCGCCGTCGAATGCCTCGATGGTCATCTCCAGCAACAACCGCTGCTGCGGGTCCAGCTGAGCGGCCTCACGCGGTGAAATGCCGAAGAATCCGGCGTCGAAGCTTGCGATGTCGTCGAGGAATCCGCCGGCCCGCGTATACGCGAGGCCGAGATCAGTACCGGTGGCCCAGCGGTCCGCGGCAAAGCGGTCGGCGGGTACCTCGGTGACCACATCACGACCCGCCATGAGCACACTGCCAAGCCGCTCTAGATCACAGATCCCGCCAGGCAACCGGCACGCAGCCCCGACAATCGCCACGGAACTCTTCTTGCGCGTCACCGCATCGCGCGCGGAGAGCCGTCTCGGCCTTTCCTTGGCCATCGTCCCTACCCCTTCGCATCGCTGAGGGGAGAGGGTCTCCGGTACGGCAAACGCTGTGCCCACCCAACCCCAGAGCATGAATGTGCCGAGACTCAAGGTTGCGACAGACGCACTCGTCCCGACCTGTCGACTCAAGGTCGTAGGGATGCTGACCAGCCGCTACGCCAGCCCGTCCAGACCTGTCCAGCGCCGTCTCTCCGCTGAGCGGTCTCCTCAGCAACACCCACCTGAACGCCCTGGATAGCGCCAGATGCGGCACGCCAAGCAGTCCTGCACCCGGAGCAGATGCACGCTGGCGGACATGTCCAGCCCACCACACAAATCCAGCCACGGGAACCGAGTCGACCGCCCTAGCAGCGTGAACGTGTTGAAAGCTTGCGCTCACATGAGCCAACGGCGTGGCCGGACTCGGCGGACAGGAGAAGCTCACCGACGGCCCTCCCCCGACGCTGTGCCTGACTCGGCGGCTGCCCACCAGTACCAGGTCGACGACCACCTGCTGACCGGTGGCCGCAGCCTGCGCATCCTGTAGCCGATCCCGCGCAACCCACGCACGGCCACCATCACCCCGGGATGTTCCCGGCCGTGCCGGCCAGGGCCGCGGCGGCCTTGGACTGCCTGCGGGCTTTGAGTGCTTCGACGAGGACGGGGATGACCGAGATCGCGACGATGCCGACGAGGATGGCTTCGACGTGGTTCTTGACGAAGGCGATCTGGCCGAGCCAGTAGCCCGCGGCCGTGATGCCGGTGCCCCAGGCGATGCCGCCGATGATGTTGTAGGTGAGGAAGGTGCGGTACTTCATGGAGCCGGCGCCCGCGACCATCGGCGCGAAGGTGCGGATGATCGGGACGAAGCGGGCGAGCACGATGGCCTTGGGCCCGTGCTTGTCCATGAACTCGTGGGCCTTGCCGAGGGTTTCGGGCTTGAAGAGCCTGGAGTTGGGTCGGCTGAAGAGTTTCGGTCCGAAGTACTTGCCGATCAGGTAGCCGGCCTGGTCGCCGAGGATCGCGGCGGCTGCGATCAGGGTGCACACCAGCCACAGCGGCTGGGTGAGGTAGGTGCCCTCCCCTGTCAGCAGTCCCGCCGTGAAGAGCAGCGAGTCACCGGGCAGGAAGGCGAAGAGCCCCGACTCGGCGAAGACGATGGCGAGAATGCCGATCAGGCCGAAGTGCGAGATGAGGTAGTCCGCGGACATCCACTGGGGGCCGAGCGCGAGCGTGTACAAGGTCTGAGGTTCTCCTGGGCCGGGGACGCGGCAGGGCACAGCCCGCCAACGCCTCGTCATGGGTCTACGGGCAGCCACGCGTCGGCCGCCTGATGATCCGCCTTTGGCGGCCGGCGGCGCGCCGGGGCGGCTGGCGTATCAGCGGTAGGTGTCGGGGTCGCCGGCCTTGCCGGCGAAGAGGTCCAGGAAGTACTGCTCGGAGTCGGGCGTCGAGCCGTCGACGTCGGTGAAGCCGTACTGCCTGGCCAGCTTGCCGCTGGACAGCGAGCGGCCGGTGAAGCGGGACACGTCCGGGTCGGCGGCGAGCGCGGCCACGGCCCGTCCGATGAGGGCGGGGGTTTCGGAGACCGCGAAGTGCGGGTCCTTCGCACACGCCTCGTGCCAGTTCTCCTCGGTGACACCGAACGCCTCCAGCATGGCCTCGGTGCGCATCCAGCCCGGCGTGAGGCTGACCGCGGTTGCGCCGTACTCCTTCAGCTCCTCCGACAGCCCCAACGCCATCCGGATCGGCGCGTACTTGGCCAGGTCGAAGTAGAACGGCGCGCGATAGCGGTGGCGGCTGAACTCCTCGGTCCCGTCGGTGACCTCCACCACCAGCCCGCCGGGCCGGCGGATCATCAGCGGCAGGGCGTAGTGGCTGGTGACGAAGTGGGACTCGACGCCGAGCTGCAGGATCCGCCGTCCCTTGTCCAGGTCGAACTCCCACATCTTGCCCGCCCGGCCGTACTCGATCAGGTGATCGCCGCCCCAGATCACGTTGACCAGCACGTCCAGCCGTCCCTGTTCGCGGCCGATGCGCTCGACCAGGGCCTGCACCTGCTCCGCCTGGAGGTGGTCGACCGCCACGGCAATGCCGTTGCCGCCGGCCGCGGTGACCAACTCCGCGGTCTGCTCGATGGTCTCCGCCGCCCGTCCCGTCTCGCTGACCGCCTTGCGGGTAGTGCGGCCGGTGACGTACACGGTGGCCCCGGCGCGGCCGAGCTCGACGGCCATGGCCCGGCCCGCGCCCCGGGTCGCTCCCGCGATCAGCGCGACCTTCCCCGTCAGTTTCTTGCCCGTATTCATGATCGTCTCCTTTTGCTCTGCGAAGTTGTTGGTGAGCATGGGGCGGTGGCTGTCCTAGCGCTTCGGAAGCGGGGGCCGACGAGCGCCGGGTCCCAGTGCCACCCGCGGTGCGTCTACGCGCGCAGTGCCGTGCTGTTCTTGGGCAGTGACGCGCGCAGGTGTTGCGCGGTGTGGGAGCGCGAGGAGCGTGCCATCTGGGTCGGGGTTCCGGTGAAGACGACCTCGCCGCCGTGTTTGCCGGCGTCGGGGCCGATGTCGATGATCCAGTCGGTGTGTTTGATGACGTCGAGGTCGTGTTCCACGACGATCACGGTGTTGCCGGTGTCGACGAGGCGGTCGAGGAGGGCGAGGAGGTGGTCGAGGTCGGCCATGTGCAGGCCGGTGGAGGGTTCGTCGAAGACGTAGACGCGGCTCTTCTCGTGCAGGCGGTGGGCGAGTTTGATCCGCTGCCGTTCGCCTCCGGAGAGCATCGTCAGGGGGCGGCCGAGGGTGAGGTAGCCCAGCCCGACCTCTTCGAGTGTCTGGAGGCGGTTGAGGATGGCGGGGTCGGTGAAGTAGTCGGGTGCTTCCTCGACGGTCATGGTGAGGATGTCCACCACGTTCTTGCCCGCGATCCTGTGGTCCAGGACCTCCTTGCGGTATCTGGTACCCGCGCACGTCTCGCAGACGGTGGTGACCGGGTCCATGAAGGCCAGGTCCATGGTGAGGGTGCCGCGGCCCTTGCAGTCGGGGCAGCCGCCGGTGGAGTTGAAGCTGAACAGCCCGGCGTCGACGCCGAAGTGCTGGGCGAACTGCGTGCGGATGCGGTCCCAGACGTTGGTGTAGGTGGCGGGCGTCGAGCGCGGCGAGATGCCGATGGCCGACTGGTCGATCACGATCGCCTCGGGATGCTCGGCGGCGAACACGCCTGAGATGAGTGTGCTCTTGCCGGAGCCGGCCACACCGGTGACGGCGGTCAGCGCCCCGGTGGGGAAGTCGACGGTGATGTTCTTGAGGTTGTGCAGGCGGGCGTTGCGTACGGTCAGTTTGCCGGTGGGCGTGCGGTAGTCGCCCTTGACGTCCGGGGATTGCTTGAGGTGCCGTCCGGTCAGGGTGCCGCTGGCCTTGAGCTGCTTGACCGTTCCTTCGAAGACGATCTCGCCTCCGTGCATTCCGGCGCCGGGGCCGACGTCGATGATGTGGTCGGCGAGCGTGATGACGTTACGGTCGTGCTCGACGATGAGGACGGTGTTGCCCTTGTCGCGCAGGGCGGCCAGCAGCTCGTTGAGGCGGGCCACGTCCAGGGGGTGCAGGCCGACGCTGGGCTCGTCGAAGATGTAGGTCAGACCGGTGAGGCTGCTGCCGAGCTGGCGCACCGTCTTCAGGCGCTGGCCCTCCCCGCCGGAGAGGGTCGGGGTGGAGCGGCTCAGGGTCAGGTAGCCCAGGCCGATTGCTTCGATGCGGCGCAGTATGGCCAGCGCGGCCTCGGCCACTACGGCGGCCGGCCCCTTGGCGACCCGCTCCAGTTCGGCGATGAGGTCGCTGACCTCCATCGCGCAGTAGTCCGCGAGGCTGTACTTGCCGATCTTCGTGGCCCGCGCGGCCGCGTTGAGGCGGGTGCCATGGCAGTCCGGACACGCCTGGTCTGCGACCATCTCCTCGGTGACCTCGCGCTGGCGGGCCTTGAGCGCATCGAGTCCCGGCGCGATGAAACGGCGGGTGAATCGGTGCACGAGCCCTTCGTAGTCGCTGACGAGGACGTTGCCGCTCCTGGTCGTACGGGTGGCCTTGAACCCGCCGCCGTACAGGAACAGTTCCCGGTCCTTCTTCGCGTACTTGCCGACGGGCTTGTCGGGGTCGAACAGGCCGATCTCGGCGTACATCTGCCAGTACGACTTCCCCACGGCGAACGCCGGGTGCCGCATGGCGCCCTCGTTCAGCGACTTGCCGAAGTCCACCAGCCTGTCGAGGACCACCTGGGTTGTCTGACCGAGCCCTTCGCACGACGGGCACATGCCCTGCGGATCGTTGAACGAGTACGCGTTCGACGGGCCCGCGCTCGGCTTCCCGTACCGCGAGAACAGCACTCGCAGGACGGCATTGGCCTCGGTCATCGTGCCCACCGTGGAACGCGACCCGCCACCGACCGGCTTCTGGTCCACCACGACCGCCGGGGTGAGGTTCTCCATCCGGTCGAACTTGGGCCGCTCGTGACGCGGCAGCCTGTTGCGGATGAACGACGGGAACATCTCGTTCAGCTGACGCTGCGACTCCACCGCGATGGTGTCGAAGACGATCGACGACTTACCCGAACCCGATACCCCGGTAACCACCGAAATCTTCCCCTCGGGAACACGAACGGTGATGTCCTTCAAATTGTTCTCACGAGCCCCCGTGACGACGATCTGCCCGTCGCCGTGTGCTGTGGCGGTCATATTCCTTCGCTCCTTCATCATCCACTCTTCCTCGACTCCACCGGCCCCGCGCGTCGTACGCTCCGGGCAGCCGCGAACCACTTCGGGCATGGCCGTGCCCCATTGCGAGCAGCGTCGGGGAGAGCACCCGGCGGCGGTGTGAGCCGTACCGCCACAGCCCGCCGCTGCGCCGACGCGGCAGCGAGGCGTGTGCAGATGCGGAGCCCCACTGTCGTCTGCGGGAGGAATCACCGCCCGCCGACGTAGTCGTCCTGCGCGGCGATCCGGCCATCGCGGAGCTGCAGGGTCGTGCAGAAGCCGGCGGTGACCGGTTGCCCTGCCGCAGGCAGGTGCGGCTGTGTCCCGGAGCTGGTTCCCGCGAAGGCGTATTCGATGGCGACGGTGTCTCCGTCGGTGATGACCCGCTTGAGGGTCAGTTTCCGGTCGGGGACAGCAGCGGCGTACTCCTTTACATGCTCCACCCAGGCGTCCCGGCCGGTGAAGGCCAGGCCGAAGGCCCCGCAGGTGTAGGCGACATCGTCGGTGAACAACGCCCCGAACCGGTCGAAGTCCTGGTCGTTGTAGGAGTCCACCCACTCGTGGACGATCTTGTTGCTGTCCATGTTTGTTGGCCTTTCTGTGCCGTGAGAAGTCGTACGGATAGGGGAGGTTGGCGCGTCCGTCGGGCGGCCAGAGCCCTGCATGTCACGTTGCGGTGAGTGTCGTGCGGGATGCCGACTCAACGGGCGGGTCGCGGGAGGCGCCGCTGGCGCCCGGAGGCTGTATCGGCCCGTGGGATTCTCCGGAGCCTTCCGGTCTTCATCTCACGGACCAGTGCCCAGTGATTCCGTTTTCCCGCCTTTCGCCCCTTTATCAGGATAGCCGATAGTTACGGACGTGCGTACTTATCTGGAGAGAAGTGGGTCACCCCCGGAGGCGGGCACCTCCGTCCGGCACACTCGCGGTCGAACGGGGTGACTCGACTCGGTTCACTCAGGAGTGAGCTGTCACTGCATGCCGCAGAGCACCGAGGATGTAAGCGCGACTCGGCGGCTCGGGTGCGGTCATCACCTGCAGGCTCAGCCCGTTCATGAGCGGCGGAATGCGCGCTGCCACGGATGCCCCGACGATCGGGGTCATGGCCTCGACGCCGCAGCGGGTCAGCTGCTCGGCCGTCTCCCGCAGTCCCGGCCGGCGCAAGGCGGCCAGGTGCAGCTCATACTGCACCATCGCCACCCTGTGCGACTCGTCCAGAGTGGACATGACCGAGTCCGCGAGGGCCTCGGCCAGCTGCTCGGGGGTGTCCTCGGCATGCTCGGCAGCCCACGCCTTGATGTAGCCGGCGAACCGATCCACGGCCCGCTCCAGCGCGGCCTTGATCATCGCTTCGCGGTCCGTGAAGTAGTACGTCGTCGAGCTCAGCGAGACATCCGCGCGCTCGGCGACCACCCGATGGGTCAGCCCCTCGATACCCCGCTCGACGATCAGCTCCTCGACCACGTCCAGGATCCGCTCCCGCCGGTTCGGGTCGTGCCGCCGCGGCCGCCGGGCGCGCATGCCGCCCACCTCCGCCCCTTCTCCGGATCCCGTGTCGCCTTGTGCTCCGATGGCCGCCATCGACTCCCTTTTCACATCAGTACGGACGTCCGTATCCTGAGGATAGCGGACAACGCCACAAAACCGGTGCCACTGCACTCCCCGCCTGCCCCGGCCCGAAAGGGGACCGCCATGCCCGCCTCCCGGCTTGCACGGCAGGATGGGGCCGCGGTCGGTGACCGCAGCCGGTTGGCTGACCGATCTGTCCGCACCAGAGAACGCGGCGCTGCGCACCGCTGCCCCGCCACGCACCGTACGGCCCACGCTCGCGACTCTGACCAAGGACTACTTTTCCGACCCTGTGCGGTGTGAGACTCCCCCCGCGGGCCCCGCCGCCGTTACCCGAGGCCGGCGAGGAAGGACGCCCACTGAGCGGGTCGTCAGCGTCCCGCGGCGCTGAAACGCGTCACCATGTTTGGTGCCCTCACGGTTGGGCGGCCTGGCCAAGTCCGGCGGCGGTCAGGTCAGGTCCTGCTCGCGCAGCGGGGTGAAGTCGACGTCGAGCTTCGGGTCTTACGCCTCCCGCTGGATGCCGAGCGTGCGCGCTGTACTCACCGAACCCCTGGTGGGGGACGCCGCGCACGTGCCGGGGTGCGCGGTTAGCGTGGGGATATGGCTTTTGACGAGGTGCTGGCGGAGCGGATCAAGGAACGCCTTGAGGCGGAGGGCGTGACCGCGAAGAAAATGTTCGGCGGGATCACCTTCCTCCTGCAGGGCAATGCGCTGGCCAATCTGTACGAGGAGGGCCTGATGGTGCGTGTCGGGCCGGACGGAATGGACGAGGCCCTGGCCCGCCCAGGCACCAAGCAGTTGGTGTTCCGCGGCAAGGAGCAGAACGGCTGGGTGGTCCTTGCGGAGGAGACCTTGGACGACGACGTCCTCGACGACTGGCTGAAGTGGGCCATGGAGGTCACCGCGGAGCTGCCGCCCAAGTAATCCGGCCCGGCCGACTGTCTGCGGCGCCGAGGACCTCTCTCATCGGTCCTCGGCGCCGTTCTCGTCGTGCCGGGTGAGGGCGCGGGCGGCGCGCAGCAGGCGCTGGCCCAACTGCTCCAGATAGGGGGCGAGTTCGGGAGTGCCGTGGATGGTGTCCTCAGAGCCGAGGTCGATGGCGAGGAGTTGCTCGGCGATGCGACGGGGGTTGTTGGCGGCCAGGTCGATGGTGCTGGTGTGGTCGTCGAGGGGGCGGACGCGGCCGGGGAGGGAGTAGGTGCGGGCGCGCACGGTGTCGGCGTCGGCGGGCACACAGGCGTGGAAGGTGTAGCGGGCCGGGGCGGCGGCCAGGCGCTCGGCGACGTACACGGCCGCATCCCGGGCGGGCAGCTTGCGGGGCGTGACGCGGCGGCCGGTGGGGGCCGGTTCGGTGAGGCGGTCCACGCGAAACAGCCGCCATTGCTCGCGCTCGGTGTCGTACGCGACGAGGTACCAGACGGGGTCGGCGGCGACCAGGGCGTGCGGCTCGACGCGGCGCTGTCCGATCTCCCCGCTGCTGGTTTCGTAGGTGAACGCGACGAGCTCGTGGTCGCGGCAGGCGGCGGCCAGGGTGGCCAGCGTGGAGGGATCTGCGGTGGGGCCGGTGCTCCACGGCAGCGGGAGCGGGGCGGTGGTGGCCTGGATGGCGGCGACCTGGTGGCGTAGGCGGACGGGCAGTACCTGTTCCAGCTTGGCCAGGGCGCGCACGGCCCTCTCCTCGATCCCGGCCACGCCGGAGGCAGCCGTGCGCAGGGCGACGGCGATAGCAACGGCTTCCTCGTCGTCCAGCAGGAGGGGTGGCAGGTCGGCACCGGCGGCCAGGCGGTAGCCGCCGGCCTGGCCGGTGGTGCCCTCGACGGGGTAGCCCAGGTCGCGCAGCCGGTCGATGTCGCGGCGGATGGTGCGCAGGGTGACGCCGAGGCGTTCGGCGAGTTCGGTGCCGGACCAGGTGCGGCGGGTCTGGAGCAGGGAGAGCAGTCGCAGCATGCGGGCGGGCAGGTCCTGGGTCATGTTTTCAGGCTGCCAGGCATTAGTGCCGCGAGGTGTCCTAAAGGGCCTCTACCGTCGAAAACATCCAAGCGAGGAACCGCCTCGGCGGTCGGCAACACCCCCTCCCGAGCCGGGATCTCCGCAGTCCCGGGGCATCGCCGACCGGCAGGGAATCCGGGTTCCGCCCGCAGACGGGTGACAGAGAGTGGCTGATCGCTCCGTGCGGGCAGCCGGGCACGCGTGCTGCCGGCGTTCTTCTGTCCGTGTCTGCGGTTCCTCACCAACGAAGACAGCGCCTCCTCACTGAGCCTGAGTCCGGATGTGCTGCGCACGAAGGGAAACACGTCATGATCACTGGAGTGAACACGGTCACGGTCTGGGTGCTGGACCAGGACTCGGCCAAGACCTTCTTCACCGAGAAGCTCAGCCTGGAGGCGCGCATCGATGTGCCGATGGGCCAGGGCATGCGCTGGGTCACCGTGGGCCCCAAGAATCAGCCGGAGGTGCAGCTCACGCTGATGGTTCCGGGAGCGCCGGCGCAGGATGCGGAGTCCGCCGAGCAGCTCAGGTCGCTGCTCGCCAAGGGCGTACTCATCGGCTGCACGTTCACCGTCGAGGACTGCCACGCGGCCTTCAAGGAGCTGTCAGCTCGGGGGGTGACCTTCATCCAGGAGCCGCAGCAGAAGCCGTGGGGCGTCTCCGCGATCTTCCGCGACGACTCCGGTACCTGGCAGGAGATCCTGCAGCCGCTCAACTAGCGCGAAGAGGCGGATGGCAGGAACTCCTGACCGCCCCACCGGGCGAGCGAGTGCAGCTCACCTCGCTCGCAGCCGGGAGGGCCGCACTGCCCTCCCGGCGCCCCGGAAAGCCGCTCGCCTCCTGTGCGGCGCCCCGGAAAGCCGCTCGCCTCCTGTGAGCGGGTGGTCAAGCCGCCTGGCCGTAGCCGTCCGGGGCGGGTGGGTCGTCGCCGCGCCGCGGGCTGACTACGCCCGCCTGAAGGACCTGCACAGCAACCGCTTCGTCAACTCCGCACCGCAGGACTGGCACCGGCACGCGGCCGGCCCCTCCCGGAGCCGGCACCCCGCCATGGCCTCGGAGGCCGTCAGTACAGCCGTTGGCGCGGCAGGCACGGGCTTCTCGGCGGCCATAGAACGGTCCCGACCGCTCTTTGACCGACCCCAAGCCCGACCCGGCCCGCGATCACACCGGAAATTCACAGTACGAAAGTACTGTAGCGCGCTGCCTGGCCCGACGATCCGCACAGACGCAGGGTTCCACTGCCTCCGCGTGATGAGACTCATGGCGTTTTTCGAGGTGCCTATGCCCCTCTCTCCAGTACGGTACAAACGTATTAATTTCTGGCTTGTCTCGCTCGCCTTCATGGGCGATGCACTCGTCCTGGAGTCGGCGCCCTCCCGTCCGAACGCAGACCGATCGAACGAGGCCCATACCCGACAGGCGGCGGTGCCTCATCGGCACACGCCGGGTGGCATTCACGGCTGGCCTGTCGAGGGACTACCGGCTAGCGAGAACAGCAGATGCGAACGACCTTGCCCACTCAATGCCGAACCGGAAAACCACGGAGGAACTCCCATGGCCACCAATCGCCGACCCAGCCTCGTACGCGCGACCGCTGTCGCCGCAGTCGCCGGCGCCGCGCTGCTGCTGCCCGCAGCGGCGTCCGCCTTCGCCGCCGGCCCGGGTAGCGCGATCGCCGCCCCGGCCGCGGTCATCGCCTCGAAGAGCCAGGCCAAGACCGTCGACATCGGCGGCGGCCTGGAGGCGGTCATCAAGGGCGGTGTGTGCACGATCCGTTCGATCGGGGACGGCAAGGTCCTCGCGACCCTCAAGAAGGGCGAGACCTACAACAAGGGCGTGTACGTGCATTTCGACGGGCGGAACGTCACCGCCAAGACCCAGGGCGGGGCCAAGGCCAAGCACCACAAGGCCGGGCGGAAGCACGTCCGCACGCAGGCCCTGAAGGGCGGTTTCACCGCGAAGATCTACCAGCTGGGCAAGCGTCACTACCAGGCCGAGCTCATCGCCAAGGACCCGGCCACCGGCAAGCCCGTCACCTACGACACGTTGGAGACCAAGAACGGCAAGCCCGCCTGTGGCCAGCACAACGGCGCTCACTTCGTGCTCAAGCCCGACGGCAGCATGACCTCCTGGACCGCAGCCGCCAAGAAGAAGTAGTCCAACCAACCGGCCAAAGGCGATCACGCCTGGTCTCCACGGCGGCGGGACAGCTCCGTGCGTTCCTCAGCCCACCAGGGCGTCCCGCCGCCGAGCGCCTTGCGCTGTCGAGCCCGAGGCCCCGCCTCAACAGCACCGGTGTGTACCTCGCGTGTTGCACCTTCCGCAGCAGCATGCGCTCGTTGAAAGCAGCCACTGCGTCGAAAGGCGATTTCTGATGGACATTTCCTTCGTGCCGCCGCGCCGCGTCGAGATCGGCGATGCGGCGGTCTTCGCCGGGACCACGCCCCGCGCCATCCGGCACTACCACGACATCGGCCTGCTCCCCGAGGCCGAGCAAGGCGGCGACGGGCACAGCCGCTACGGCTACGACGACATGATCCGGCTGCTATGGATCCGCAAGATGGCGGAGGCCGAGATGGCGCTGGACGACATCCGCGACGTCTTCCACCCCGCAACCGGCAACGACAGCGGCATCGAGGAGACTTCGAGCCAGCCGGAGGACGCCTTGGCGGCCGAGGAGGCCGCCCTCCACCGCCGGCGGACCGCCGTGCAGCGCATGCGCGCCGAGGGCGGCCGCCTGGACTTGCTCTGCGAGACGGTCGCCGAACGGCTCCGCAACCTGCCCCAAGGATCACTGCGCCAGGCGGACCTGGATGCCCTGCTGGTGAGCGAACGGCTCTTCGGCCCACTCGGTGCAGCCCTCTTGGCCACCCGGTTCATCGCCCTGGCCGCACACCCCGAGCTGCGGGCCGAGTCCGACCATGTCGACGCTGCCGAGGCGGCCCTCGATGACAGCGTCGCGGTCGACGACCCGCGCGTGTCCGAAGTGGCCGCCCTGCGGCACGCCTTCGAGCAGAAACTGCTCCAAACCATCGAGGAAGATGGGCTGGATGACGCCGACGAGGCATTGTTCGACTCCCACGAGGACGAGGAAACTCACCCGGCCCCCGAGAGCTCCGACGACGCCGAGGCGAAGGGAGCGGAGGGCATGAGTGCGCTGGAGGCGGTCGGCAAGATGCCCTACGACTTCTCCCCAGCCCGCGTGCGCTGCATGGCACTGGCCCAGGAACTGGGCCAGGCGCCGGCCGCCCAGGACTAGCGTCAGGTGCGCAGGGCGCGGTCGATTGCGCGCACCGCGAAGCACTTGGCCTGTCCTTACCCACTGGTGTCTGGCCTGCATAGACGTGCGCATTCTGCAGCCACCCCGTCAAGTGGCACATTCGTACTGTTCGTAGCTCTTGCTGAGTGTCGAATGCGGCCATTCCCTATTTTCGGCCGGTGAATGAGGACGGGACGTGCGTACTACGGTGGTGGTTTCCGTGAGACCCGAGGAGAGCCGATATGGCCGACCAGTCCGCGCCCCGGCGGCGGCGTGACCCGCAGCGGCGGATCGAGGAGATGGCCGCCGCCGCGGAGCGCGTCATCGCCGTACGAGGAATCGAGGGGCTGACCCACCGGGCCGTCGCGGAGGAGGCGGGGGTGCCGCTGGGGGCGACGACGTACCACTTTGCCACCAAGGACGACCTCATCCATGCGGCGCTGGACCGTTCGGTCGACCGCTACGCCGTCTACCTGGAGGAATGGGTCGCGCAGCGGCCCGATCTCACCCCCGAACAGCTCGTGGCGCTGCTCACCGACGTCCTCATGGGCATCTTCGGGCCACAGCGCAATCATGGGGTCGAGGCCGGGCAGCAGTACTGCACTGGATTCGCTGGTGGCAGCGGGTTCGAGGTCTTCGGG
The DNA here is from genome assembly GCF_040654775.1 of Streptomyces sp. NPDC050636. Lineage (NCBI taxonomy): Bacteria > Bacillati > Actinomycetota > Actinomycetes > Kitasatosporales > Streptomycetaceae > Streptomyces > Streptomyces sp. NPDC050636. Next base: position 15,122 of record NZ_JBFAIP010000055.1, on the reverse strand, counting down.
CAGGAGGTAGCCGGTGCCTTCGTCGAGTTCGACGGCCTGGGCTCCGGTGGCGGCGAGGGCATGGGGCACCTCCCATGCCCTTAAGGCTATGGGGGAGGGTGTCGGTGAGATTCCAGCCGGTCCACCACTTCACGTCGTCAACCGTGACCGGGCCGAATGCCTTGAGGTAGTGACGGGCCAGCGTGGTCTTCGCCGCGGCGGCGGGTACGTCGGGCAGCGGCTGGGCCAGGGCCCAGCGGAATTGCGCGGAAGTCCATGAGCCGGCCGGTCGGGCCCGGCGGATGCGCCCCTCCGCGGCGAGGACTCCCAGGATCGGTGTGCTGGCCCGCTGACGGGACTGGTAGGGCTTGCCGGGGAAGGTGACAATCTGCTCGCGCAAGTCGGGTATGTCGGCGGCGAGTTGGGCGGCCGTCAGCTGGCCTCGTGCCCCGAGAGCGTCGAGGACGGCCCGCTCCACTGCCGTGTAGTGCGTCTCGTTCCAGCCGAGGGCCTCATGCAGTTTCGCCATGGCCTCGGCGCGGTGGCGGTGGGTGTCGCGGACGGTCGCGGACCGGACGGCGGGGGCCAGGGGGCCGGGACGGCGAACATGGTGCGGCGCATGCACCGTATGCGCTCCAGTGCCGGGCTGCCCGCGGGGCAGTCGTAGAGGGAGCGTCCGATTGCGGCGGCAGTGGGTGCGTGCATCCGGGCGACCGCCGCGAGGAGAACGGTCGCCGGGTCGGTGGCGTGCAGGCCGACCAGGGCCGCGGCCACCTCCTCGGCGCTCTTCTTTCGAAGCGAGGGCGCGAGGAGGTGACCGCGGGTGAGGCGGGCGCGCCGCTGGGCGGCGGTGATGCGGGGCAGGGTGCGGGGTGCGGGGGTCAGCGGGTGCCGTGGATGCAGAACGGCTGGCCGGAGGGGTCGAGGAGGATGGTCCAGTGCTTGCCGCCGGGCTGGTGTGCGGGCCTGGTGGCACCCAGTTCCAGCAGCCGTTTCTCCGCGGCCTGCACATCGTCGAAGACGAAGTCCATGTGGAACGGCAGGTCGTCCTCGGGCCAGTTGGGGGCGGTGAAGGAGACGGACGTGTAGAAGAGGTACATCGCGTCGCCGACGTAGATGGCGAAGGCGACATCGTTGCCGTGCTCGTCCGGGAAGGTCTGGGAGACCTTGGTGCCCAGGGCGGTGGCGTAGAAGTCGGCCAGCTTGCCGCCGTCCGCTGCCCACATCGCGTGGCACATGATCTTCCCGCGCAGGGTGTCGGTGTTCTCGTTCGTCATGGGAGCTGTTTCCTTCTGTTTTTCTCGCGCGCGGGTCAGCGCACGACCTTGATGCCGAAGTGGCCGCCGAACTGCTGGCCGAGGCCGAAACCGATGGCGGAGTGCATGTGGGCGTACATCTCCATGCCGCGGGCGCAGACGAGGGGGCCGAGGTCGAGGACGTCGCTCCAGCCGTAGGACGTGAGCAGGTCGGTGGTCTGCTGCTTGGCGTCGGAGTGGTCTCCGGCGACGAACATGGTGTGGTCGCCGCCGCCGACGGCATTCGGGTCGACCACGGTGGTCTGTTCCTGGGTGACGAAGGACTTGACGACCTTGGTCCGGGGCAGGGCGCGCTGGATCCGCTCCCCGAGGCTGTCGGTGTCGCACGGGTCGAGCTTCGGCATGACACCCCACGGCGTGGGCCAGGGATGCTCGGTCTCGTGCTGGTAGATGAACGGCACGGCGTAGTCGATCAGGGTCTTGCCCGCGAGCTGGTCGGCGATGGCGGTCAGCGCGGTGACGGCGTTGTGGCCGTCGATGCCGTTGATGACGATCTCGTCGGCGGCTGCTGCGGCCTCACCGAAAGGCAGCAGGGTGATGCCGGGGTGGTCGGCGAGCCACTGCTTGTAGGGCGGGTTGCCCATCATGTCGGGCTCGGTGCGGGCCAGGGTGCCCTCGACATCGCGGGTGCCGACGTACACCTCGTGGCCGAGTTCGGCGAGCTTGGCGGCGTGCGCGCGGCCACCGCCACCAGTACCGAGAACTGCAGTTTTCATAGAGAACCTCCCGATTTGCTCTGTGCGGACAGGTCCAAGCTAGAGGCATTTCAGGACAGCTGGTGACCTTTAACGGCTGCATAGTGGAATTCATGACGAGTGACATGACCGCCCGGATGCTGCGGCTGCTGTCCCTGCTGCAGACCCGGCGGGAATGGTCCGGCTCCGACCTCGCCGACCGCCTCTCGGTGACCGTCCGTACCGTCCGCCGCGACATCGACCGGCTGCGCGAACTGGGCTACCCCGTCGAGAGCGCCCGCGGACACGCCGGCGGCTACCGCCTCGCCCCCGGCACCGACCTGCCACCCCTCCTCCTCGACGACGACGAGGCCGTCGCCATCGCCGTCGCCCTGCGCACCGCCGCCGGCGGCCTGGCCGGTATCGAGGAGACCGCCCTACGGGCCCTGGCCAAGCTCGAACAGGTCCTGCCCCGCCGCCTGCGCGGCCAGGTCACCGCCCTCCAGGCATCCGTCGCCGGCATCGCGTGGGAGAACCGGGGCCCGCGCGCCGACCCGGCCCTCCTGGCCACCCTCGCCATCGCCTGCCGCGACCACGAGATCCTCGCCTTCGACTACACCCCCCGCCACGGCACCACCACCGCCCGCCGAGCCGAGCCCTGCCACCTGATCGCCTCCGGCGACCTGTGGTACCTCCTCGCCCACGACACCGACAAAGACGACTGGCGTCTCTTCCGCCTCGACCGCATCAGCCACCCCGCCCCCACCGGCCGACGCGTCCCGCCCCGCCCCGTGCCCGGCAACGACCCCGCCGCCTTCGTCGCCGACCGGATCTCGGCCGCCCCCACCCGCTACCGCGCCGTCGCCACCGTCCACGCCCCCGCCGACCACATCCGCGCCCGCGCCCCGAGCCTGACCACCCGCATCCGCCCCAACGACGAGTACACCTGCATCGTCGACGTATCCGACGACTACCTGCCCCACATCGCCCAGACCCTCGCCGGCCTCGACACCGACTACACCCTCAACGCCGACCCCGACGTCCTCCACCACCTACGCGAAACCGCCCATCGCACCCTGCACGCCACAGGCTGACCACCGAACGTCACCGTCGCCGGCCTTCTGGCCGGTGCCCGGGAACGGCCTGCTTCTCCAGGAATGTGGCGGTGCGGAACGCGTTGCGGACCGTGGTCAGGGGCTCCCTGTCCCGGTGTAGCAGAGCTTGTTGGGGAGCAGGATCGACTAGGGCCTGTCCGACGGTTCGCCTGATGGGCTACCAACGAATGGCGATCCGACCGACGAGTGAACTGTCGATGACCTGTGGTTCGAGGAGGGGCGCAGCTGCCACCGTGTGCCCCCCTTCATTCTCCTGCGCGGCTCGGCATAGGTGACGGCTGTCTTGCCGGGCGCCGGGATCCGAATGAGGTCGACCGGTTTCGGGAAAAGACGGCCCACCGGGCCCGTCCCCGAACGCAGGAACCCCGCCGGCAAGCGACGGGGGTTCCTCACCTCTCACGCGGTATCACACGCGTCTCACCAACAGCATTGACGCTCCTGGACCACAAGGCCCTGACCTGCGCCTACGCCCCTGATCTGGACCGCCTGGACCGCACAAGACACGATCTACAACCTGTGCCATGTGGTACCGAGCGACGCGCCCAGTACGAGTACGGGGGCGTCGTCGGGACCGTCAATCCGGTGCTGCAGGGTCTTCTCGCTCACCCGGCCACGCTACCGAACTCTCTGACGCGGTCCTGACACCCGGGTCAGGAAGAGTCGACGCGAGGGGCCAGGGCGTGGCCACTGGCCGCGCCCGAAGCGGGGTAAGCGCAGGTCAGAGCCTCACGCTCGAGACGGCGTAGACGACCGGGTGACCCGGCTCGTCGTAGCTCACCATGATCCGCTGTACGGATGCGGTGCCTTGCCCGTGATCAGGGCTGCGGCGTCTTCCGGCCCATCAAGGCGGTGCTGGAGAGTGCGCGTCGGTATCTCGCTCACGCCCTGCACGCGCTCGCATCTCACAACTGCCCCTATGACGGAGGTCATGACTGTGTGGGCCTGACCAGGTGGAACACCTCGCGGGCGGCATAGCGTTTGAGGCATCGGACGATTTCGCGTCGGGTTTTGCCCGCCTTGGTGCGGCGTTCGTAGTAGTCACGTGGGCCTGGGTCGAAGCGCAGGCGGGTCTGCGCGATCCGGTGGAGGGCGGCGTTGGCCTGCCGGTCGCCGCCGCGGTTGAGGCGACGGTACTGCCGAGTGCCCGAGGAACGCTCGATGGGGCTGACCCCGCACAGCGCGGCGAAGGACGCCTCTCTGTGCAGACGTTCCGGGTTGTCCCCCATCGTGATCAGCAAAGTGACGACCGTGTCCGGGCCGATGCCCACCACCGTGAGCAGCTGCGAGGCGTGGCGCTCCGCGAGCAAGGCCAGGCGGCGTTCCAAATCCTGGATCTGGTCGGTGAGCTGCTGGATTCGGTGGGCCAGCAGGCACAGGGTGACGGCGAGTTCTTCTGCCCCGGCTGCGGCGGCGACCGTAGCTACCTGCGCCGCATCGGCCGCCATCGGTTCGCTCTCCTCGGCATCCCCCTCCTCCCCCGCGGCACCGCGGGAACCGTGGTCGAATGCGCCGCCTGCCGGACCTGCTTGCGGACCGACGTCCTCAGCCACCCCACCACCACCCACTTCTCAGCGATGCTCCGCGACGCCGTGCACACCGTCGCCCTCGCCGTCCTCGCCGCCGGAAAGGAGGGCATCGATGGCAGCGGCACCGCGCTCACCATCGAACTCCACGAGGTCCTCGACCCGCTCGCCCCCCACCTGGCGCCCGCCGGGAGCGAGGACATCCTGCTGCAGGGCGCCCGCATCGCCCTGGCCGACGGACCGTACACCCCCAGCGAGCACCAAACCCTGGCCGCGGTCGGCCGGGCCCTGCTCCTCAGCCACGAGGACACCGAACGACTGCTGGCCATCGGGGCCCGTACGCCGTCGTAAGGCGCCGTATGTGTCCTCTCCCTGACAGCGAGTGCGACGAACAGTGCGGCCGGCCTCAGCGTAAGGAAGGAAGACGGCGTCAGGAAAACAACGCCGTCGCGACGGGAGAAGGGCCTCCCCCATGCACCACGTGCACGCCTGCGACGCCGGCGGGCGGCGGGCTAGGGGGAGAGGGCCGGGTGACCCGGCCCTCCTACCCGGCTGTTACGACCAGCCCTGCTTCACCTCGGCGGGGGCGGTGTTCCAGCTCTTGGGTATGAACGTGATGACGTAGGTTCCGCGGTCGAAATCCGCGTACCCGGCAGACCAGTTCCGGAACTTGCTCTCGTATACGTTCATGGGGCCCAGGCCGCTGTTGGGCGCGTGATAGTGGTTGGCGTGGGTCCATATGGTTTTGTCGGCATCCGCTTCCGTCTGAGCCCCAAACCAGCCGTAGTCGAAATTGACCCAACTTTCGCCGGGTTGGGCGGGACTGCGCGGAATATTCCTGTCCTTCGACATGTCCACCAGTCCTGTGCCCTGGTCGGGGCGGAAGGCATCCGGATCGCCGTACTTCCTCTTGTCAGAGGAGCCCCGCTGGTCCTGCCCGCTCCAGAAGTGTTTCGAGTAGACCACCGCCTTCATCTTGGATGGGTCGTAGTTGCCTCCATCCCTTTCCTTGAAGGACGGCGTATTCCTCAGCGCCGAGTAAAAGTTCGAGCGGCTGTCCTCGTAGCGCAGAGCGTCATTTTTGTTCGCGAGCCCTGTCTTGAGGTTGTCGATGTAAGTCCCCTCGTCGTGCGCATTATCCAGGGCTTTGTTCATGACGGACGCCACATCACGCGCCCGCTTGAAACCCTTCCCCTCGTCGAAACTGTCCTTGACGATGCGCCCCTCAAACTCGGCTTGCGTCTCATTGGGGCGTGGTCTGCTGTTTTCCAGGTCATTCTTGTACTTGTTCTCGTCGAAGAACGCGAACGCCAATTTGTTCGTCGGGTAGGGGCCCGAATTGACCCAAGTGATGCCGACGCAGCCGTAGGACAGCTTTTCTCGCTGCTCTTCGGTCATTTGCTGTTGGTTGCCGTCGCGGTGACTGTAGACCTGCTGCCACTTGCGTATGTAGTTGTTGACGACCGTAGTGGCCCTACCTCCGTAGGCCCGGTACGCGTCAGGCATCCGGTTGAGCGGCTCGGCGGGAGGTGTCACCCTCTCGTCGACAGCGTCGGGGGCCCGGAAGAGCGCACTGGCGCTCGGCGGCAATTCCGCCAGAGAATTGCCAGGTTGACCCGCAGTCAGGGCTCTTTTGTTCAGTGCGTTGATGTTCTTGACGTCCTCCGCCGTCAGGCCGTGCGTTTCGGCGTAGGACCCCTCCCTTGCCCCGTCGCCGCCGCTGGCGGCATGGCTGACCGACGGCATGACTCCAGCGGTGCATATCGCCGCACTCACAGTGGCGAAGGCGAGTAAACTCCGACGTTTGTACATGAAAATCAGTAACTCCCTTGTTGTGGAATCTCGTGAAACGGGGCATGCGAGCGAACGACGCAATGAGGGGTTTGCGGTAAGCAGCCGCTCCGTGACCTCAGCCGCGCTGTCCTGGGTCGCTGCGCCGGCGACAGGAAGGAACGCCGCCACGAGGCGGAAGGAGATGCGGCAACGGCGGTGGCGGCGCGGCCGTCGCCGGTCATGACCTGGTGGCCGGCGGGCCGCCCGGGTCGGGCGGCACCGGTGCCTCGCTACATCAGCGTCGCCGCCGAGACGACGACGCGGGCCCGGTCCGGGAGGCCGAGGTCGCCGTAGCGGACCTCGACGCGCGGATGGGAGTGCATGAAGTCGGTGTCGCCCCGGCGGACCTGGCCGGGATGGCCGACAGCGGCGGTCGCCGGGGCGACGGGGGGCAGGGCGGCCGCCTGGGCTCCCTGGGCGAGGGGCAGGGCGGGGGCGCCGGTCACGGCGACGGCAGGGAGAGCACGCAAAGCGATGGGGCGTATCACGTATCGGCTCCTGGATGAGTGATCAGGTAGATACGAGCAGTGATCATGCCCCCGCGCCAACTCCCCGACAACGTCGCGGTCTTACAATCGGCCAATCTGTCACGTAGGACATATCTGGCCACGTATCCGAGCCGGCCTGTGGGGATGCGATGCGGCAGCGTTCCCCTGCTCCTGGCGTGTGGTTCGCGGCGACGCCGGTACCGATGTTGTCGAGAATCCCACGGTGCGGTTGAAGCCGTCGTCGACCGGGACGAAGAGTCCCATTCAGCGGGGTGAACCGGCTACGGGAGCTCCGTCAACACGCTAAGTGCGGGTCGGTGGTGTCGCGGCCGGGGCGGATGGTCCGGTCCGGACGTCGATTCGTCAGTGCCTGTGTCAGATCCGGTGATCTGTGACGTTCTGCGACTGATGGCAGAGTCGTTCAATTGGTGTCGGGGACGGGGCTGTGTTCGGGCAGGAGCAGGATGGTTCGCACGCGAAGCGGGGTATTTTCCGGTCGTTTGTGGTGACCTTGAGTGGAGCGGCGGAGCCTGTCAGGTCATATGCGGGCCGGGGTTTCTGCGGCCGGTGAAGTGCCGGCCCTTCTGGTCCGTCCGGGGAGTGTTCGCCGTGGCCCAGGGGATCGGCAGTGCGCCGTGTGAGCGTTTCGATGATCTGGTGGACCAGTCGGTTCGGCTGGTCCGGGTGATGACGGGGTGCCAGTTCACGCTGGGGGACACCGCGTTGGAGATCGCGCGGTTGCGTACGCACGGCGGGAACATGTCGCTCGGGGAAGAGGACCAGCCCGGAGTGGAGGGCCTGTTACGCCTGTTCGCCGAGGCGATAGGGCTGTCGTTCCATACGGTGCGAACGTATCGGTGGGTGGCCGCACGGTGGCCGAAGGATCAGCGCCAGGACGGCGTCTCCTTCGAGGTCCACCGGATTCTGGCGTCGGCGCCGGACGCGTACGAGCTGATCCAGCATCCGCCGGTTGACGAGCGGACAAGGGAGACCCGGTGGAGTGGGGACGCCGCGAAGCTGGCGGCGGGCTGGCCGACCGCGACGCCTGTGTCGGTGGCGGAGAAGGTCGAGGCGATCCGGGATCTCGCGCAGGACGAGCAGGTGGCGGCCCTGGTGGCATGTGACCTGCTGCACCAGCCGGAGGTCGCTTTTTGGGCGATGCGGGACCCGCAGGCCCGGGAGCTGGTCAATCAGGCTCAGTTCGACCAGGCCGAACTCGTCGAAGACGGTGAGGGGGAGGACTGGTGGGACGAAAGCAACGCTGTGGAAGAGGAGGAGGGTGTCGTTGATCCCGTGGCGATCGTGCGAGGTTTCCACCGGGCGATGGAATTCACGGACTTGATCGGGGTCTGCCAGGGCTTCGTGGCCGGGGCGAGCCGGCTGGTGCCGAAGCTGCGCGGACGGGAGTTCTCCGAGTCGCAACTCTCCCTTGTGTTACGGCATTTGGAGAAGATTCGGGCGACTGCGGACTGGATCGAGACGGCGGTCTCAACCGGCAAGGTGGACCTGGACGAGGCTCTGGCCGAGCTGGTGCGGGGCCAGTAGTCATGAAACGGCGGGCGGGACTGCCCGCTCATGTTCACGCCGAAGCAGTACGCAAGGCCCTGCAAGAGGCACGGCCGGCCGGACTGCACGGGAAGCAGCTGGCCAAGGCCACCCAGCGGTCCCCCGCGCAGGTCTGGACGGGGATCACGTTCCTGCGCAGGACCGCAGTCAAGGAAGGGCTGCCGCCCGTGACGCACAACCGCCGGGACGGATTTCAGCTGTCGGAGGACCCCGAGGTGTGGATCACCTACGAGCCTGTCTTCGAGGCCGAACTGCACCGGATGACGAACTTCATCGCCGGGATTGTCGCCCCGCACACCAAACGCGCCCCGAAGGACGAGTGGGCCCGCCTGGTCCTGGAACAGCTCGGAGGGATCAGGGCCACTCGAAGTCCTCACCCGCATGGAACGGCCGTGACCAGCCCGGACATGGGGCAACCGGCCGCGAGAGAACGGCACTACCCCAGCGACGTGACGTACGCCGAATGGGCCGTCCTGGAGCCTCTGCTGCCACCGCTGGCCTGCACCCAGCCCACGGGCGAACGTCCGGAGAAGCACCCGAGACGCAACGTGGTCGACGCGATCCGCTACGTGAACGACAACGGTGTGAAGTGGAGGTCCGTCCCCGTCGACTTCGGCATCCCCTGGCGCACTGTCTACGGATACTTTCAGCGCTGGCGGGCCAGCGGAGACCTGACCCGCATCCACGCCGCACTGCATGAACAAGTCCGCGTCCACGACGGCCTCAACCCCCGCACCGTCGCGGTGATTCTGGACTCCCAGTCCGTCAAGGGGGCCGAGACGGTCGGCAAGGGCTCCCGCGGCTTCGACGGCCACAAGATGATCAATGGCAGGAAGCGGCATCTGGCCGTTGACATGCGGGGCATGCCCCTGACGGTGATGGTCACCGAAGCCTCCCCGCACGACAGCGTCCCCGCCCGCGACCTGCTCTTCCGTCTCCGCCTCACGCACCCCGAGGTCACCGTCGTCTGGGCGGATTCCGCCTACGGCGGCCCCCTCGTCGACTGGGCCCGCTCCTTTCTGGGCCTGACCCTCAAAACGGTGCCCCGCCGCAAAGACCAGGACGGCTTCGCCGTGCTCGCGAAGGGGTGGCGAGTGGAACGGGCCGTCTCGTGGGTCATGCGCGCCCGCAGAAACGTCCGAGACTACGAACGGCTCATCTCGCACAGCGAAGCCCACATCACCTGGACCACGATTACCCTCATGGCCCGCCGCCTCACCCGCCCGCCCCGCCCGCCACGCACCACGCCGCACCTCCCCGAGCCGGTGAAAACAGCCACCAAACCCGTGCCGATCCGCCTCCGGATGCAGCCCCAGACGATTCGGCTGGCCCCTGCCGTCTTGCGCTGGCCTGGGGCTACGTGCTCACCGATCCGGTCGGCGGGATCGCACCGACCGCCCCCTCCCGATTGATCACTCCGTTACGGGCAGGCATTCGGCGAGCAGATCGACGATGTCGCGCCAGGCTCGCTGTGCGTGTCGTGGGTGGTAGCCGACGCCCGGGGGTGTGGTGTGGTTGACCGGTGGGTGGTGGAAGGCGTGCAGGGCCCCGCCGTAGACCACGCAACGCCAGTCGACGCCCGCGTCCCGCATCTCGGCGGTGAACGCTTCCCGTTGCGCGGGCGGCATGATCGGGTCTTCCGATCCGACCCCAGCCCACACGGGGCAGCGAATGCGTGCCGCCTCGCCCGGTCGGCCCGTGGTCAGTGCGTTGACCGTACCGATCGCGCGCAAGTCGACTCCATCGCGCCCGAGTTCCAGCACAATCGCGCCCCCGGTGCCGTAGCCGATTGCGGCGACCCGGTCGGGGTCGGTCCGCGGTTCGGCGCGCAGCACCTCGAGTGCCGCATGGCCAATGCCCCGCATCCGGTCGGGGTCTGCGAGCAGCGGCATGCAGCGGGCCAGCATCTCCTCGGGGTTGTCCAAATAGCGCCCGCCGTGGAGGTCAAAGGCCAGCGCCACGTATCCCAGCTCAGCCAGGGCATCGGCCCGGCGGCGCTCGACGTCGCTGAGCCCCATTCCCTCAGGCCCGATAAGGACTGCGGGCCGACGCTCATCACCGGCAGGGAGCGCGAGGTGCCCGATCATCGCGAGAGCATCGGCCGGGTATTCGACCGTACGTGTTGTGATCGTCATGAGGCTGGACCGTAGTGACCATCCAGCCAGGTCGGGCCGGTGTTCACCGTCGGCAGAAGGTGGTCCGTCGCGACTGCACGAGGACTGTGTCAACTCCCCCAATTGCATCCCGATCTCACAACAGCCCCTATGACCGGGATCACGCCTGTATGGGTCTGACCAGGTGGAACACCTCGCGGGCGGCATAGCGTTTGAGGCATCGGACGATCTCGCGTCGGGTTTTGCCCTCCGTGGTGCGGCGTTCGTAGTAGTCCTGGGTGCGTGGGTCGTGGCGCAGGCGGGTCTGCACGATCCGGTGCAGTGCGGCGTTGGCCTGCCGGTCGCCGCCACGGTTGAGCCGACGGTACTGCCGGCTGCCCGAGGAACGCTCAACGGGGCTGACCCCGCACACCGCGGCGAACGACGCCTCACCGTGCAGGCGCTCCGGGTTGTCCCCATCGCGATCAGCAAAGTGACGGCCGTGTCCGGGCCGATGCCCACCACACTGAGCAGCTGCGGGGCGTGGCGTTCCGCGAGCAGGGCCAGGCGGCGTTCCAGGGCCTGGATCTGGTCGGTGAGCTGCCCGATGCGCTGGGCCAGCAGACACAGGGTGATGCGGGTGGCCTGCAGCACCGCCTCCTCGTCGCCCTCGTCGTTCTTGCTGTCGACGCTTTCGCAGCGCGGGCGATGGTGGCGAAAGAGATCGGCTCGCCGTCGTCCAGCATGCGCTGCTGGTGTACGTGTCCTGGTGTATGCCTCTCCTCGGGGCTTGTCGTGCGGGCCGTCACACACCTCACCAGTGGCCCTGCGCCGGGCCGGAGTGTCGGGAGTCAGGTGATGCGGATGGTGGCGGCGCGGGCGAAGTGCCGCAGCCACGCCGCCCCTGCGGGGTGCAGTTCAGTGGTGTCCAGGGTCGATAGGGCCTGGAGACGTCTTGCGGCGATGAGGTGCTCGGTGACGGGGCGGGCGCCGGTGGCTGTGACTACCGATCGGATCTCGTCAGCGTCCGTCTCGGTCAGGTGTGGATTGCCGAAGTGGCGTTGCAGGGTGCGCCGTTGGATTCCGGTGGCTCGGGTCAGGGCGGTGGCGATGAGCACGGTGTGCTTGCCCGCGCACAGGTCGTCCAGGGCGGGCTTGCCGGTTTGGCCGGGGTGGCCGAAGACGCCGAGGAGGTCGTCCCGAAGTGGGAACGCCTCGCCGAGCGGGGCGACGCCTCCTGAACCACCCGGCGGATCCGGGCCAGGGTCTATACCCGCCCGGTGAAGCCGTGTGCGGCGGTGGCCCTGCTTCAATGCCTCCGCCACCTGCGCGAATTCGACCTCAGAGACCAACGGGCGCCTGCCCGACGGCCCTGAGGAGTGCAGTGCCTGTATCCCGCCGTTCTGCCCCTTCTCATGCCAGACGTGCACCACCTGCCGGGAGGCCCCCAACCACCGGGCTATTTCTGCCTGGGGAATGACCTCTTCGTACCACTCGGCCGCCTGCAACCGCAGCTTCTGACGCTGCAGACACCCCTCCCGCGTCAGTCCCACCTCCTCCATAACCACGGGATAGCACCACCGGGCGGCCGTCAACCCCAACATCAAGCCTCAGTAGGTGACTGACGGCTCGTCAGGTGGTGGGGTCTGTGGGTGTGCGCAGTATTGCCGCTGTCGCGCCAAGCAGGGCCAGGGTCAAGGTGATTGCCATGAAGACCTGGCCGTGCACGCCGAGGATGAAGAGGGTTTGGTTGGTGAACTCCGGGTCGTAGGTGGCGGTGCCGGGGAACAGGAGTGCGCCGATCATGCCGAGCCAGGGGGTGGCCAGGACCGCGGCGGCGCACAGCAGCCGGCCGCGGGTGTTCCGGCCCTGCCACAGGGCGAGGGCCAGGCCGATGAGGCCGAGGAGCACCGTCATCACCATGTACTGGGCGTCGTGGAACTTGGCGTGGGGCGGCCAGGCGGGATTGAAGGCGTGCTGGGCCGCCAGGTCCGGGATGACGAGATCGGCGAGCACGGCGCTGACCGTTGTGATCGCTCCGACGAGGGCGATCAGGATTCGCGGGAGGGGCACGGGTTGACCTCTTGAGGTTTGGTGGTTGCCCGGGGACAGCACGCTTTCGCGGGGTCGGGCGGATGGGGTCACATGGGTGGGTGTGTCAGAGCGTCCAGGTGTAGGCGGGGGTGATCGAGCGATTGAAGAGTGCATTGGGCAGGATTGGGAGAGCCACGTCTCGCAGAGCGGTCAGTGGCGGGGACGTCCAGTGCGCGGGAGCGCCGGCCTGGCGGGAGCGGCGGGCGATCATTTGGGTGCGCGGCCTGCGGACGCGGTCGTACTCCTCCAGCCCCGCACGCACGCCGAGGGTGTCCGCTGCTGCGGCGAGGGTGACTGCGTCCTCGAGTGCCTGGCAGGCGCCCTGCCCCAGGTTGGGGGTCATGGCGTGCGCGGCGTCTCCGAGAATCGCGACCTTTCCGGAGACGAAGGTGGGCAACCTCGGCAGCTCGTATGTGTCGTGCTGCAACACCGCTTCCTCGCCTGCGGTGTTCAGTAGTGTGGGGATGGGGCCGTGCCAGTGCGCGAAGCGTTGGCGTAGTTGGTCCAGGTGGGTGCGGGAGCCGATCGGGGCGTTGGCCAGCAGGTAGCAGTAGACGCGGCCATCTGGCATCGGCACATGCCCGAATCGTTCGCCTCGCCCCCACGTTTCCACGCTCCCCTCGACGGGCTGGGGTGGCGCGATGAAGCGCCAGGCGGTGTATCCGACGTAGCGCGGTCCGGGTATGCGTGGCCAGAGGGAATGCCGTGTGACGCTGTGTACGCCGTCAGCGCCCACCACGAGATCCGCGGTGGAGGTGCCCCCGCTGTGGCGGACTGTGCCATCGGGCTGCACATGGCGCACCTCGGTGCCCGGCCGCAGCGCCTGTGCGGGCACGGCCGCGCGCAGGAGGTCGACCAGGGCAGCCCGATGTACGGTCACCCACTGACCGAAGCGGCGTTTCAGGTCGTCGATGTCGTTGCGAATCAGCCAGCCCCCGCTCGCGCAACGAATGCCCGCGAGCGGATCGGCCAGCCCGCCGGAACGCAGAGGATCGCCGAGGCCAAGCGTGTCCAGCGCACGTAAACCGTTGGGCTGAATCGACAATCCCGCACCGATCTCGGTGAACTCCGGGGTGCGCTCAAGGATCTCTACCTGCCAGCCACGCTGATGGAAGGCAACAGCCGCGGCCAGCCCGCCGATGCCACCACCCACAATGATCACCTTCATCGTTGAGTCTCCCCTGTCGTCGTTGCGGGCCGTGGCCGGCACCGGCCACGGCGGACACGATCTGACCTGGACAGCCGCCATCGCACGGCCATGGCCAGCAGCACCGCCACGAGAAGGACCCACCACGAACGCTCCATGCGCACCCCTACTAGCTCTAGGTTTATTTAGAGGCATTAAGGAAACATAGATGCCCTAAGATGTCAACGGTGCTAACGGAGCGAGAGAGGGGTGCCGATGTCCGCAGGGACCAGCAGCAGGCGGGAGAGGCTGCGCCGAGCCACTCTCGGGGAGATCCACGCGGCCGCACGCAAGCTCCTGGTCGAGCAGGGATCGACTGCGGTGACCATCAACGCGGTCGCCAGGCAAGTGGGCGTGAGCGGCCCGGCCTTGTACCACTACTACGCCAGTCACGACGAGTTGGTCGGCGCGGTGACAGCGGACTTCTTCCGTGAGTTGGCCACCACCATGGAACGCGCCCGTGACGCCCACGCTGACGCGCCGGTCGGCGAGCGCATACTCGCAGCCTGCCGAGCCATGCGCGCCTGGGCGATCACCCATCCGGCCGAGTTCGGCTGGATCTTCGCCAGCCCGATCAGCCCGCCGAACCGACAGCCCGACTCGGCACGCCACCAGGCCGCGCAGCGTTTCGAACAGGTCCTGCTGGACCTGACGGTTGAGCTGTGGAAGACGCGACCGTTCCCGGTGCCTGATCTGGCCAGTCTGCCCGCGTCACTGAGCGAGCAGCTGACCGCCTACTCCGCCACCATCGACGGATGCCTGCCGCCGGAGGCCGCGCACGTCTTCCTGTCCTGCTGGACCAGGCTGTACGGCCTGCTGTGCATGGAAGTCCTGCACCAACTGGACTTCGCCTACTCCGACCTGGAACCCGTCTTCGAGGAATGCCTGCGCGACCTGGCCGTCATCCTCGGCCTGTAGGGGGCATCCGTGCCCGTGAAGGCCACGGGGGCCATCCCGAACGCAGAAACCCCCGTCGGAGCCAGCCGACGGGGGTTCCTCACCTCTCACCTGCTATCACAACTGCCCCTATGACGGGGGTCATGGCTGTGTGGGCCTGACCAGGTGGAACACCTCGCGGGCGGCGTAGCGTTTGAGGCATCGGACGATTTCGCGTCGGGTTTTGCCCGCCTTGGTGCGGCGTTCGTAGTGGTCACGTGGGCCTGATGAGGATCCGCATTTTTCCCCAAGTGCGCTCCGATTCCCCACTTGGTTCAAGAGCGGATGAAGTGAGGAAAGTGGGGATCGCCGAGCGTGC
>NZ_JBFAIP010000054.1:0-44247 GCF_040654775.1 Streptomyces sp. NPDC050636 | reverse complement strand
GCGGGCTCGGGGTGTGGTCGGGGGCGGGGGGGGGGCCGCCCCCACACGACAGTCGGTGTGGGCGGTGGGCGCATCACGGCTTTCTGACGTGGGTCCGGGGCAGCCTCGTGGCCCCGGCGGCGGCGAACAGGCAGAAACCGAGCACCCACCAGAAGGTGTCGGCGAACGCCCAGGAGATGTCCGGGCCGCGGGCGGCCAGCCGGTTGTCCAGGACCACGGCGAGGGCGGCGGTGCCGACCGAACCGCCCACGGTGTTCAGCAGGTTGAGCGCTCCGGCCGCGCGGGGGATGTGTGCGGGCTCGATGCGGCTGTAGACGATGTTCATCACGGGCGCACCGATCATGGCCATCCCGACGCCCCGGACCGCGAGCGCCGCGGTGATCACGAAGTCCGAGGGCTGATGGCCGAGTTGGGTGAACGGGGCAGTGCCCGCGAGGATCAGCACGATGCCGGTGACCACCAGGGTCCGCGGCGCGACCTTGTCGATGGTGCGGTTCACGAGGACCGACCCGGCCGCCGCGCCAAGACCCTGGGGGGCGAGCAGCAGTCCGGCCTCCCACGCCGAAAGGCCGCGGCCGGTCTGGAAGTACAGCGGGAGCAGGAACATCGTGCCGAAGACCGACGCGCCTAGTACGAGCAGTGCGAGGGCGGCGGCCCCGAAGGGCGGGCGGGCGAAAAGGCGGGGATCGACCAGTGGTGTGCGGCGGGTGCGCAGTCCGTGCACGGTGAAGGCGGCCAGCATCGTCAGGCCCGCGGCGATGCCGATCGTGGCCGGCAGGGTGCGGCCGTGGGCGACCTCGGTGAGCCCGTATACCAGCACGGCCAGGCCGGGCGAGAGCAGCGCCGCCCCCCGCACGTCGAACGCCGTCCGCTGCGTCGACGGCGGCACCTCGGGCACGTACCGGCGGGCGAGCAGGACCGCGGCCCCGCCGATCGGCAGGTTGACCAGGAACAGCCACGGCCAGGACGCGACGCCGAGGATGGAGCCGCCGACCAGGGGGCCGAGCACCGGTGAGAGGAGCGGGACGACCGAGACGACGCTGATCACCCGCCCGGTGCGCTCACGTCCGGCGATGCGGGCGAGCAGCGCCTGCCCGGTCGCGGGAAGGAGGCCGCCGCCGAGGCCCTGGATCACCCGGAACACGATCAGGCTGGTCGCCGACCAGGCCAGCGCGCACAGCACCGAGCCGAGCAGGAACACGCCCACGGCGGCGAGCCACGTCCGCCGGCCGCCGAACCGGTCGGCCAGCCAGCCGGACGCGGGCACGGCGGCCACGACGGCCAGCAGGTAGGCGGTGGCGACCCACTGGATCTCGGCGACGGAGGCGCCGAACTCGTCGGTCAGCGTGTCGATGCCGACGCTGACGATCGTGGCGTCCACCGTGGCCATGAAGGTGCCGAGCACCAGGATGAACGCGATCCGCAGGAGCTGTCCGTCGACCCGTTCGGCAGGCGGCGCGGCGTCCTTGCTCTTCGGTGCTCCAGGAGATTCCTTGCTCATCGGCGCTCCAGGAGGTCGAGCACGTCCTTGTCGAGGTGGCTTCCCAGGGTGCGGAGCAGGTCGATCAGCTCCTCGGCGAGCCCGTCCACGTCCACCCCGGCCCGGTGGGCGAGCACGCCGGTCCAGCCGTCGCCGTCCGGCATGACCGTCAGGGTCACCGGGTGGTGGGTGGACTCGCGGAAGCGGGTCCCGACGACCGTGAGGCCGGGGGCGGGTTCACGGAGACGGTCCGGGTCGACCGGGTAGTTCTCGAACACCACAAGGCTGTCGAACAGCCTGCGACGTCCGCTCAGCCGTTCCAGGTCGGGCAGGGCGGCATGCTGGTGTTCGACCAGCGCCCGCTGCCGGGCCTGGAGGTCGGCGAGCGTGTCGGCGAGTGTGCCGCCGAGCCGTGCTCGTACGGGCACGGTGTTGGCGAGGAGCCCGATGATTTCCTCGACGCCCGCCAGCTCCGGAGGGCGGCAGGCGACCATGGCGCCGAAGCAGACGTCCGCGCGGCCGGAGCGCCGCGCGAGGAGCACCGCCCACGCGCCCTGCACCAGCGTGTTCCGGGTCAGGCCGCGCCGCGCGGCGAGGTGGGTGAGGTCGGCCACCAGTGCCGCGTCGAACTCGATGACCACGGGCTCCTGCCATGCCGGGCCGGGTTCGCCGCTGCTCAGGTAGTCGCCCTCGGGCAGGCCGTCCAACTCTGCGGCCCAGGCACCGAGGTCGGGCTCGTGGTCGGTGCGCCAGCGCAGGTAGTCGGCGAACGGCACGGGGGCGGGCAGGTCCGGTACCTCGTTCCGGACCCGCGCGGCGTAGAGGTCGAACAGCTCCGTGAGGATGCGCGGGGCCGACCAGCCGTCGGAGAGCACGTGATGAGTGGTCAGGACCAGGTCGGCGAGCTCGGGGCCGCGGCGGATCACGGTCAGGCGGACGAGCGGGCCCTCGGCGAGGTCGAACGGCTCGGCCAGGTCGGCCGCCAGTACCTGCTCTACGGGCCCGTCGGACACCCGGCAGTCCGGCCGGGGCGACTCGGGGATCACCGCCAGGTCGGCGGGGAACACCGCGCCCAGGTTCGGGTGGCGGGCCAGCAGGTCGGCCCCCGCGGCATGCAGGGCGTCGACGTCGAGCGGACCGGCGAGGGAGAACGTCGACTGCACGGTGTAAGGGTCGGGGCGCTCGGTGCGTGAGTGCCGCAGCATCACCTCCTGCAGTGGGGTGAGCGGCTGCACCTCGGCGACCGGGCGATCACGACCGAGCGCCAGGATCTCCGGTGCGGCGGCGGTACGCAGCAGCGCGGTCCGCAGCTGCTCGGCCAGGTCCTCGATCTCGGCGGCGGTGAACAGCGCGGACGGCCACGTGATCCGGACCCCGAGCTCGTCGTCGCGCACCAGGGCGTTGACCATCAGGCTGTGCGGCAGGGGCAGTTCGTCGGAGCCGCCCGAGCCGAGCGGGTCGGCGTCCGGGGGTGCCTGCCACAGCGTCTCCCGAGCCGGGGCCCCGGGGAATTGGCCGAGGTAGTTCCAGGCGACCTCCGGCTCCACGGGGTCCAGCAGACCCGCCGCGGTGAGGATGCCGTAACCGAGGCCGTCGCCCTGGGCCCGCAGCCGCTCCCTGACCGCCCGCACATCGTCGCCCGCGTCAAGGCGTACGGGGTGGACGGCGGTGAACCAGCCGACGGTCTGGGACAGATCCACCTGCGTCGGGCGGCCGTGGCTCTCCAGCGCGACCAGCAGCTCCGGCGTCCCGCGCCAGGCCCGTACCGCTTGGGCGAGCGCCGTGAGCAGCACGGCGTCCGGCGTGGTGCGGTGGGCGGCGGGCAGGGTCGTGATCAGGGCACGGGTCGAGTCGGCGTCGAGCCGGATCTCGTGGTGTGCCGCGGTGGCCACGGTGTCCCGGGCGGGGTCGAGGGGCCGGGTGAGCGCCGGTGTCGCGGTCATCCGCTGCCAGTGCGGCAGTTCGGCCCGCCGGTCGGCGTCGCGCAGCGAGCGCGCCCAGCCGAGGAACGACTGACCATGCCGGGTCAACGACCCACCGGAGTAAGCGTGTTGGACGTCGTCGAGCAGCACGCGCCAGGAAACACCGTCGACGACCAGGTGATGGGCGATCAGGACGAGCCTGTCCGGATGCTCGGGACCGGCGTTCACCCACACCGCGCGCAGCAGCGGACCGGTGCGCGGGTCCATCGACTCGCGGGCGGCGGCGACTTGGGAGTCGACCAGGGCACGCGGGTCGTCCGTCTTCGTCGCTCGTACGCAGGTCAGCACCTCGGCTCCGGTCACGGCGCCGACCGGCGGGATGCGCAGGACGTCGCCGGCCAGGTGGGCGCGGAGCGCGTCGTGCCGGGCCAGGAGGGCGTCGAGCACGGCCCGCCAGGTCGTCTCGTCGCCGCCCGGCGGGACACAGAGCTCCACCCACTGGCAGAACCCGTCCGCGGCGGTCCCGGCGCGGCGCAGCAGGTCCCGCATGATCGGCGTCAGCGGCGCGTCGCCGACCGCGGGAGCCTCGCCGTCGTCGAGGGCGCGGGCCCGCGCCGCGATCCCGGCGACCGTCTCGCCTTCGAAGACGTCCCGCGCGGTCAGGCCGAGGCCTTGGCGCCGGGCCCGCGACACCACTTGCAGCGACACGATGCTGTCGCCGCCGATGGCGAAGAAGTCGTCGTCGGGACCGATGTCGTCGGTGCCCAGGACGTCCCGGAACACGCCGAGCAGCACCGCTTCGGCCTCGGTGGCGGGCTCGCGCCGCGCGGCGGCCGCGGTCTCGGGCGCGGGCAGCGCGGCGGCGTCGAGCTTGCCGCTGGGGCTCAGCGGCAGCCGGTCGATCGGCACGAGCGCCGTCGGCACCATGTGGTCGGGCAGCTCCTCGGCCAGGTACGCGCGCACCTGTGCGGTGTCCAGGTCGGCGCCGTCGGTCGGGATGACGTAGCCGACGAGCCGGTCATCCCGCAGGATCACCGTGCCGGCGCGCACGTCGGGGTGGCGGGTCAGAGTGGACTCGATCTCGCCCAGCTCGACCCGGAAGCCGCGGACCTTGATCTGGTGGTCGGCGCGGCCGAGGAACACCAGCTGCCCGTCCGGCCGCCACCGCACCAGGTCGCCCGTGCGGTACATCCGCTCCCCCGGCGCGCCGTACGGGTCGGCGACGAACGCCGCTGCGGTCAGGCCGGGGCGGCCGAGGTAGCCGCGCGCCAGGCTGGGCCCGCCGAGGTACAGCTCGCCCGTCACGCCGACGCCGACGGGCTGGAGCCCGCCGTCGAGGACGTAGGCGCGGACGTTCGGGTCGGGCAGGCCGATCGGCAGCGGGCCCTCGTCATCCGGGTCGTAGTGCCAGGTCACGGAGTTGATCGTGACCTCGGTCGGTCCGTAGGCGTTGAAGAGCGCCCGGCGGCCCCGGCCCCAGCGCCGCGCCAGCTCGGGGTCGAGTCGCTCGGCGCCGACGACGAAGAACACGTCGGCGGGGACGGTGCGGTCGTCGGGCATCGCGGCCAGGAACGATGGCAGCAGGTTCACTCCGGTCACCCGGTGCTCGGCGATGTAGTCGAGCAGTTCGTCGCCGGGGACGCGCACCTCCTCGGGTGCGATCACGGAGGTGCCGCCGGACAGCAGCGGCACCATGGTCTGCCAGAACGCGACGTCGAAGCTGGTCGACGCGAAGTGCAGATACCGGTCGTGCTCGGTGACGCCGACGACCTCCTCCTGCAGCGCGATCAGGTCGGGCACGCCGCGGTGGGTGACGCCAACTCCCTTGGGCCGCCCGGTGGTTCCGGAGGTGTAGATGACGTACGCGAGCGCGTCGTCGGTGAGCTTGGCGCGGGCGTCGGCCGGGTCGGTGTCCGGTGCGGACGCGAGCGTGGCCGGGTCGTCGAGGCGCAGTACCGGGATCTCGCGTTCGACGGGCAGTTCCGCGTCGGTCGCCACGACGGCGGCCGGTGCGATGTCGTCGAACATGTACGCAAGCCGCTCCTGCGGATAGCTCGCGTCCATCGGTACGTACACCGCGCCCGCCTTGGCCACGCCGAACAGTGCCACGGTCATCTCGATGTCACGTCCGAGCAGGACCGCGACCGGGTCTTGGGGCCGGACCCCGCGCTCGATCAGCGCATGGGCGAGCCGGTTGGCCTGCCGGTCCAGGTCGGCGTAGCCGAGACTGCGGTCGCGGCAGACCAGGGCCTCGGCGTCGGGCTTGTGGCGCACCCAGGCGGCGAACTCGTCCAGCCAGTGGCCTCGGGCCTTGGCGGGGACGACCTCGGTGCCGGTACGCAGCATCCGCTCCCGCTCGTCGGGATCGAGTGCAGGCAGCCGGATCGCGGGACGTGCCGGGTCGTCGACGATCTCCCGCAGCAGGTTGTGCAGCCAGCGGCCGTAGTCGCGTACGGTCGCCTCGGCGAAGGCGCTCGGCTGATAGCCGAGGCCGATGGTGATCTCGTCGTCGGGAATCACGATCACGGTCAGCGCGTAGTGCGTGGCGTCGGTGATGTCCACCCCCGCCAGGTCGAGTCCGGGGGCGAGTGGAGTGCGCTTCCGGCTGGACAGCGGGAAGTTCTCCATCACCAGCATGGTGTCGAACAGTTCACCGATGCCCACCGCCCGCTGGATCTCGGGCAGGCCGACGTGGTGGTGCTCGGCCAGCGCCACGCTCTCCGCGTGTACGTCCGCCATCAGGTCCCGGGCCGTCTGGTCCTGGGTGTGCCGGACGCGCACCGGAATGGTGGTGCCGAGCTGGCCGATCATCGACTCCACGCCGTCGACCTCGGCGGGCCGCCCGGACACCGGGCAGCCGAACATGACATCGCGGCGCCCGGTGAGCCTGCCGAGGAGCAGGCCCCAGGCCGTCTGGAGCACCGTGGTCAGGGTGACGCCCTGCTCGCGGGCGAACGCGCGCAGCCGGTCGCTGAACTCCTCGCCGAGTCCGACGGTCACTCGGCCGGGCCGCTCGACGCCGTTCCCGGCGCTCGCGGGTGCCAGCCGCGTCGCGTCGTCGATGCCGGCCAGCGCGTCCCGCCAAGCGGTGAGCGACACCTCGCGGTCCCGGCCCGCCAGCCAACGGAAGTACTCCGACAGCGGCGGGGCGGCCGGAACGGCGGGGCCGCCGCCCAACTCGGCGTAGATGGCGAGCAGGGCGCGGCCGACCAGCGGCATGGACCAGCCGTCGAGCAGGGCGTGGTGATTGGTGATCACCAACTTGTGCTCGGCCGGGCCGACACGGGACAGCAGGAAGCGGATCAGCGGTGGCCGGGCAGGGTCGAAGGGGCGCTCCAACTCGGCGCGGGCGGCCTCGGTGAACCGGTCGTCCTGCCGCCAGTGCAGGGTGACGTCGGCGGGAATCACCTGCACCACGTCGTCCCCGGCCGTGCCCAGGTACACGCGCAACGCCGGGTGACGGCGGAGCAGTTCGCGGGCGGCCTCGGCCATCCGGTCCGGCTCCAGCTCACCGACCAGGGTCGTCACGGCCTGGACGACGTAGACGTCGGTGTCGTGGTCGTCGCGGACCAGGGTGTGGAAGGAGAGCCCGACCTGCAGCGGGGTGGCGGGAAGTACGTCGGCGATGCGGCTGACACCGTCGGTGCGTTCGAGGGCGTCGATGGCGGCCTGGTCGAGGTCGACCAGCGGCAGGTCCGACGGGGTGAGCCCGCCGGGGGTGTGGAGCGCGTGCTCGGCCAGCGCGTCCAACGCCGCCGCCCAGGCCGTCTGCAGGGCCGCCACGGCGTCGGTGCCGAGCACCTCGGTCGCGGCCGTCCACTCGACGGCGAGCCGGGGCGCGCCCTCCTCGTGGACGAAGCAGTTGAGGGCGAGGACCTGCTCAAGTGCCTTGGCGCCGGGCTCGATCACCGAGAAGGCGTCGTGCTCGGGCAGGCGCCAGCCGGTGCCGGGCAGCGAGCCGAACCGGCCCAGGTAGTTCAGCAGCACGTCCGGTGGTGAGGTGGCCGCCAACTCGGCGCCGGCCACCGGGTCGAGGGAGCGCAGGACGCCGTAGCCGACGCCGCCGTCGGGAACGCCGCGCCTGGCCTCCTTCGCCGCGCGCAGCACCCGCCCCACGTCGCCGACCGCGGAACCTCCGGGAACACAGACCGGGTACTCGCTGGTGAACCAGCCGACCGTGCGGGCCAGGTCGAGGTGTTCGCGGCCGTGGCCCTCCATCGTGACGGTCACCGCGTCGCCGCTCACGCCGCGGTCCCGCAGGGCGAGCACGAGCGCGGCGAGGAGTACCTCGTCGACGCCGGCGCGGTACGCCAAGGGCAGGGTGGTCAGCAGCGCCTCGGTGACCTCGGGCGAGGCCACGGTGACCGAGCGGTGGGCGGTGGACACGGTGTCCCGGGTCTGGTCGAGGGGCCGGGCGCCGAGCCGGGTCGCGGAGCCGAGCGCGGTGCGCCAGTAGTCGAGTTCGCCGCGGCGCGCGCCGGTTTCGCCCTGCTCGGCGAGGAGCATGGCGTGCCGTCGCCACGACGCCCCGGCCGGTTCGAGGGTGCCGCCCGTGCAGGCCGTGTGCAGGTCGGGCAGCAGGATGCGCCAGGACACGCCGTCCATGGCGAGGTGGTGTACGACGATGACGAGCCGGTCCGACGTGTCGTCGCCGGGACGGAGCAGGACGGCCCGCAGCAAGTCGCCCGAGCTCGGGTCGAGTTGCCCGGCGAGCCGCCGGGCCAGGTCGGTCACGTCCTCGCCGTGGACCTCGTCGACGACGGCTCGGACGGCGCCGCGGGGCAGTACCTCCAGGCCGTCGTCCCCCGCGCGCAGCCGCAGCGCGTCGTGGTGGTCGAGCACGGTCTGCACGCCCGTGACCAGGTCGGCGCGGGTGAGTTCGTCGACGCGCAGGGCGGTCCACTGCGCGTATGCGGCGACGACGTCCACGTCCGGGTGCGGGTCGAGCAGGCCGCGCACGATCGGCGGTGCGGGCACCGGCCCGGTCGGCTCGTCCACCGGCCCGGCCACGTCCTCGACCAGTCCGGCGGAGGCGGCCAGGGCGGCGAAGCTGCGGCGGGCAAGGAGATCCCGCGGCCGTAGTTCGAGGCCCTTCGCCCGCAGTCGGCTGCTGATGGTGATCGCGGTGATGCTGTCCCCACCGAGAGCGAAGAAGTCGTCGTCCACACCGACCCGTTCGACTTCGAACACGTCGGCGAGGACCGCGCACAGCAGCCGCTCCCGCTCGGTGCTCGGCGCCCGGCCGCCGCCGGACGACGCGGGCGCGGGCAGGGCGGCGCGGTCGAGCTTGCCGTTGGGCGTGACCGGCAGCTCGTCGAGCACCACCACCGCCGCGGGCACCATGTGATCGGGCAGCCGCTCGGCCAGGTGGGCACGCACCGCGTCCCCGGTGACCGAGGTGGACACGACGTAACCGACAAGGCGGGACGACCGCACCGTGGCGGCCGCCGCGGTGACACCGGGCACCGCGCCGAGCGCGGCCTCGACCTCGCCGGTCTCCACCCGGTGGCCGCGGATCTTGACCTGCCCGTCGCCGCGGCCCAAGTACTCCAGACCGCTTCCGGGCACCCACCGGGCCAGGTCGCCGGTGCGGTACATCCGCTCTCCCGGCGCGCCGTACGGGTCGGCGACGAAGCGCTCGGCACTCGCCCCGGGCCTGCCGAGGTAGCCGCGGGCCAGGTGCGGCCCGGCCAGGTACAGCTCGCCCGTCCTGCCGTGCGGCACCGGCTGCAGCGCGCTGTCGAGGACGTAGATGCGGGTGCCCGCCAGCGGGTGGCCGATCGTCGGCCGGTCGCCGTCTATCCGCGCGGTGGTGGCGTCCACGGTCGCCTCGGTCGGCCCGTACATGTTGCGCGCGGTGATGCCCGACTCGGCGATCCGCCGCCACAGCGCGGGCGGGGTGGCCTCGCCGCCGAGGACGAGGAGCGTCGGCCGTCGGTCGAGAAGGCCGCCGTCGATCAGCGGCGATGCCATCGAGGGCGTGGTGTCCACGACGTCGATGCCGTCACGGGCGTACGCGGCGAGCAGAGCGTCGGCGTCGTGGGTGGTCTCGGCGTCGTAGACGTGCAGTTCGTGCCCGCACAGCAGCCACACCAGGTGGTCGAAGGCGGAGTCGAAGGCGAACGAATAGGTGTGGGAGACGCGCAGCCGCCCGGCGGCGGTGCGCTCGGCCTCCGCGACGACCGTCGACCGCTGGTGGTGAAGGAGCGATGCGAGGCCGCCGACCCGGCCGAGCACGCCCTTGGGGCGGCCGGTCGAGCCGGAGGTGTGGATCACGTAGGCGAGGTGCTCGGGGTGGCGGGGCGCGGCCAGTTCGTCGGCCTCCAGCGGTGCGCCGGACAGTCCGGCGGCCTCGCGGAGCAGGGTGGTCCACGGCAGCCCGTCGACCGCGTCATCGGCGGTCAGTACGAGCACGGGACGGGTGTCGTCGATCAGGCCGCGCAGCCGCTCGGGCGGGTACGCGGTGTCCAGGGGCAGGAACGCGGCGCCCGCGTCGAGGACCGCGAGGAGGGCAGCCACGGAGTCGGCCGAGCGCGGCAGCGCAAGCGCCACGACGTCGTCGGGCCCGATTCCTCTGGCCCGCAGCGCACGGGCAATTCGGTGCACCCGGTCGGCCAGGTCGGCCGCGGACAGCCGGTCGTCACCGCACACCAGGGCCGTGTGCCCGGGATCGGCGGCGACCATCGTGTCGAACGCGGTCGGCACGTCGGCCGGCGTGCCGGGCAGGGCGGGTGGGCACCAGTCCGCAAGGAGCCGGTCCACGTCGTCGGCCAGGGCGATCCGCCCGACGGGCAGGCCGTCGATCAGCCCGGCGAGAAGGGCCCGCAGCCCGGACAGCAGACTGTCCACCGAGGCCTGGTCGTTGGTGCGGGCGTCGACCTCGAAGCCGAACAGCAGCCCGCCGTCACGGGCCGGCAGCACGCTCAGGCCCATGTCCTCCGGCGGACCGCCCGCGACGTTGCGCATCACGCCGGTCGCCCCGGCGAAGTCGATCGCCAGGTCGAACGCCTTGAGGTTGATCCCGCGTCCATGCAGCAGCGCGCCCGCGCCGGGCACGCCGAGGTCCCGCGGCAGGTCCTCGCCCCGGTAGCGCTGGTGGTCGCGCATCTCCTTCATCGCGGCGGCGACACGACGGCTCAGCTCTCCCAGCCCGTCCCCGGCGCGCACGGTCACCCGCAGCGGCAGCACGTTGACCGCCATGGCGGGGGTGCGCAGCTCGGTCGAGCCGGTCCGGCACATCAGCGGCAGCGCGAACACCACGTCGGTGCTGCCCAGCATGCGGTGCAGGAAGGCGGCGTAACCGGCGATCAGTGCCTCGCCCCAGGTGACGCCCTCCGCGTCGGCGAACGCGCGCAGCCGGGCCGTCTCTTCGGCCGAGACGGCGGCGCGGGCGGACAGGGTGGCGTCGGGCGAACCGGCGGCGGTGTCGGCATCTCCGAGGTAGCCGATTTCGGGCAGCGGGGTGAACCGCTCGACCCAGTACGCGCGGTCCTCGGTGAACCGGTCGCTGTCCCGGTAGGCCCGGTCGGCGGCGACGAGGTCGGCGAAGGCGCCGAAGGTCGACTTCCGCGGCTCGGTCCCCTGCACCAGCGCGGTGTAGCGGGCGGCGGTGCGGCGGGCGAGCATCGCGGCGGTGTAGCCGTCGAAGACCAGGTGGTGGCCGAGCTGGGTGTACCAGACCTCGCGGTCGGAAAGGCGGATGACGGTGCGTGCGTACAGCGGACGGTCCACCATCCCCCGGCACGCCTCGCCCGTC
Source organism: Streptomyces sp. NPDC050636 (assembly GCF_040654775.1). Lineage (NCBI taxonomy): Bacteria > Bacillati > Actinomycetota > Actinomycetes > Kitasatosporales > Streptomycetaceae > Streptomyces > Streptomyces sp. NPDC050636. Next base: position 33,089 of record NZ_JBFAIP010000054.1, on the reverse strand, counting down.
CGTGCCCGCTCGGCGTCGACGAGCGCGTGGGCCGCGGCCACGGGGTCGGCCGCGCCGCTGACGTCGACCACCTCGGGCGGCTCGACCGGCTCGTCGCTGACCGTCTGGCGCGGCCCGTCCGGGGTGTCGTGCACCCGCAGCCGCAGGGTCTCGGCCTCCTCGGTGGTCGCCCTGACCGCCTCGACCAGAGCGTCCACGTCGACCGGCTCGCCGCCGGATATCTCCACCACGTCGCCGACCACGTAGTACGGCGAGTCCGGCTCCAGACGCTGCGCGTTCCAGATGCCCAACTGGGCGCTGGTCAGGGCGAGCAGGCCGTCCGAGGACACGCTTGCGGTGCTCAACTCATTCTCCTTGCAGGGTGGGGACGACCATCGGCGTGTCCGTCACCGGGTCGGGGATGATGACGCTCGGCAGGTCGAATACGTCCTTGATCAGCCCGGCGTCCACGATGTCCGTGGGGTCGCCCTCGGCTACCACCCGGCCGTCCTTCATGGCGACCAGGTGGTCGGCGAACCGGCACGCCTGGTTGATGTCGTGCAGGACGGCGATGACGGTGCGGCCCTCGTCGCGCAGCTTGGCCAGCAGGCCGAGCAGTTGGTACTGGTGGGTGATGTCCAGGAAGGACGTCGGTTCGTCGAGCAGCAGGTAGGGCGTGTCCTGCGCGAGCACCATGGCCATCCACACCCGCTGCCGTTGTCCGCCGGACAGCTCCTGCACCGGTCGGTCCGCCAGCTCGGTGACACCCGCGGCGGCCATCGCGTCGATGACGGCCTTCTCGTCCTCCTTCGACCACAGGGCAAGGAGCGACTGGTACGGGAACCGTCCCCGGCCCACCAGCTGCCGCACCTTGATGTCGTCGGGGGCCTGCGGGTCCTGCGGCAGGAAGCCGAGCTGCTTGGCCAGGGCCTTGGCCGGGTAGCCGCCGACCTCACGGCCGTCGAGCTCCACGTGCCCGCTTTCGGGGCGCAGCAGCCGGACGAACGCCCGCAACAGGGTCGACTTTCCACAGCCGTTGGGCCCCACGATGGCGGTGAACGCGCCGTCGGGGACGTCGAGGCTCAGCCGTGTGGACACCACACGGTCTCCGTAGCGCAGGGTGATGTCCCGCGCGGTCAGGCGTGCGGTCACGCGCGCCTCACCTCCTTGGTCAGCAGCCAAATCAGGTAGCAACCGCCGATCGCGGTGCTCACCACGCCGACGGGCAGCGCGACGGGCGCCAGCAGCATCTGGGCGAGCAGGTCGGCGCCTTGGAGCAGCACCGCCCCGGTCAGTGCGGCAGGGAGCAGCGGCACCCCGGCCGCGCCCGCGAGCCGGCGGCCGATCTGCGGGGCGGCGAGCGCGATGAACGCGATCGGTCCGGCCACCGCGGTCACCGTGGCCGTACAGCCGACACCGACCAGGACCATCAGCAGCCGCAGCCGGTCGAGTCCGACGCCGGTGGTCACCGCGATGGCGTCGCCGAGCGAGGCCTGGTGCATGGCGTGCGCCCGCGTGGCCATGACGACGAGCAGCACGGCGATCACCGAGAACGGGATCCCCAGGTCGTCCCAGCCCACGCCGTTGAGTGAGCCCGCGCTCCAGCCGACCGCGGCGATCGCCACCTCTAGGTCGGCGCGCAGCACGATCCACGAGTTGATCGCGGTCACCATGGCGTTGATCGCGATGCCGATCACCACGAGGCGCAGCCCGGAGAAGCCCCGGTCGAACGAGAGCAGGTAGATGGCGGCCGCGACGACCAGCCCGCCGAGCACCGAGCCGACGGCCAGTTGCGCGGACGTGCCCGACAGCACGGTGATGGCGACCAGGGCGCCGGTGTAGGCGCCCGCGTCGAGGCCGATCACGTCCGGGCTGCCCATCGGGTTGCGGGTGAGGTTCTGGAAGATCGCCCCGGCCACGCCGAGCGCGGCGCCGAAGACCAGCCCGGCCAGTACCCGCGGCAGCCGCCAGTCCGAGATCACCACGGAGTGATCCGCCCCGGTCAGCGCGGCGAACACCTTCTGGGGGGTGGACCAGGACGCGCCGTAGCACAGACCGATCAGGCCCAGGGCGAGCATCAGGGCGACCAGCACGGCGACGAGCACCACCGTGCGGCGTTCGGCCCGAAGTCCGAGTACGTTCACAGCGACCCCGCCCCATAGCGGCGGACGGCCCAGATCAGCATCGGGCCGCCGAGGAACGCGGTCACGATGGCCACCGGCACCTCGCCGGTGGGCAGCAGCACCCGCGACCCGATGTCGGCGATCAGCAGCAGGATCGGCCCGAGGACCATCGTGTAGAGAATCAGCCACGGTACCGAGCCCCCGGCCGGCTTGCGTACCAGATGCGGCACGATCAGTCCGACGAACAGGATCGGCCCGGCCACCGCCGTCGCCGCCCCGCAAAGCACGGTGATCAGGACCAGCGCGGCGCCCCGCACCCGGCCGACTCCCGCACCCAGGGTATGTGCCACGTTCTCGCCCAGCGCCAGGGCGTTGAGCGCCCGGCTCAGCAGCAGCGCGCCGACCAGGCACACCACGATCGCGGTCAACGGCAGGGCCAGCGGCGCCTGTTCGCGGGCCGCGAGCGACCCGACCGACCAGAACCGGTACACGTCGAACGTGTCCGGGAACATCAGCCGCATGCCCAGCGTGACGCCGTTCAGCACCGCGGTCAGGGCCACGCCGGTGAGCACCAGGCGCAGCGGCGAGCGGCGTCCGACCGCTGCGACGAGCAGCGCCGCGAGCACCGAGCCGATGATCGCCCACCCCAGCTGGCCGGCCTGCCCGACGGCCAGGCCGAGCCCCGAGCCGAGGGCGATGGCGAACCCGGCGCCCGCGGTGACCCCGAGGATGCCGGGCTCGGCCAGCGGGTTGCGGGCCAGCGTCTGGATCAGCGCGCCGGCCACCGCGAGGGCGGCGCCCACCGCGAGGGCGAGGAGCGCGCGGGGCATCCGGACGTCCCGCACGATCACGTGGTCGTCGGTGCCCTGGTGGTCCAGCAGCGCGCGCACGACCTCTGCGGGCGAGATCGGGCGGGCGCCGACGCCGATGCTGAGCACGGCGATTGCCGCCAGCAGCACGAGGCCGCCGATGAGCAGGCCGATCTGTGGCGCGGCCCGCCTGCTTCCCGCCGCCTCGGATGTGCGGTCTGCGACGGTCACCGGTTCAGCAGCGGCGCGAACGACTTGTCGATCGCGTCCAGGGTCTGCATGGCCTGCCCGTAGGTCGCGGCCTCGGTGTAGCGGATCGGGAACGTCTTGCCCGCCTTGACGGCGGGCAGGTTCTTCCACAGCTTCGACGCCATGACGTACTTCACCGACTCGGGGACACTGCCGTCGGCGTTGACCGAGTAGGTGATGGCGTCGGCCTTGCCGAGCGAGGCCGGGAGCTCCTCGATGGACGGGTACTCGCTGACCGAACGCGAGCCGGGGCCCTTCTTCTTGACCTTGCCGTAGTACTTCGCGCCGACGTCCTCGGCGACGTTGGTGCCCCACGAACCGCCGAACTCGCGCTGGAAGGTGCCCTTGGCGGTCTCGCCGAACGCGCCCACGTGACCCATCTTCAGCTGGGGCAGCACGTCCTTGTACTTCTTGGCCAGGTCGTCGGCCTTGGCCTCGTACTTCTTCTGCACGGCGTCGAACTGCTTGAGTGCGCCCGCGGCGTCGGCCTGCCGGCGGGACTGCTCACGCCACGCGGACGGCACGGTCGGGCCGATCGCCACGACCGGGGCGATGCTCTCCAGCCGCTTGACGTCGATGTCACCGAGCACGGGGGCCGGCACACCGATGACGATCAGATCGGGCTCGGCCTCGGCGACGGCCTCGTAGTTGGTCTCGGCCGCCTGCTCGCCCGCCACCTGGGGGAGCTTCTTGTATGTGGCGAGGTCCTTCTTGCTCATCATCGGCTCGCCGCGCTTCCACGACGAGACCCCGACCAGCGGCGCATGGGCCTCGATCATGACGGGCACGGCATAGCCGGTGGCCACCACACGCTTCGGGTCGGCCGGGATCTTGATCTTGCCGTTGTCCGCGGCGAACACCCGGGTCCTGCCCTTCCCGGTGTCGTCCGACCCGCCGTCCGACGACGACCCGCACCCGGTCAGGACCAGGGCCAGCGCGACGGCGCCGACCAGGCCCGAGGATCTGCGTATGGACATGTGATGCTCCTTGGTGTTCTTCAGGTACGGGCCGCGCCGCTCGGCGGGCCTTGTCGGCGGGACGACCGGGCAGGGGCGTTGGCGCCTGACCTGTCCGGCCGGTTGGTCAGTGGTCGTCGTCGAAGTCGGCGACGCCGCGCTTCCAGTAGCCGGTGATGTCGTGGTCGGCCTTCTCCAGCCGGAGTTCGTCGCGGACCCAGCGGCGCAGCGGCTTGATCTGCCCCGCCTCGCCCGCGGCCCACACGTGCACCCGCTCGCCCTCGGGCACGGTCACCGCGGTCACGGCCGACGCCAGGGCGTCGCCGGTGCCCGCCGGGCGGTCGCCGCGGTGCAGCCAGCGCACCGCGACGCCCTCGGGTGCGGACAGCCCGATCTCCTCCGCGGCGTCGGCGACCTCGACGAACGCCCAGCCCTTCGCGCTCCTGGGCAGTTCCTCCAGCCAGCGCGCGATCGCCGGCAGCGCCGTGATGTCGCCCGCGAACAGGTAGCGGTCGTAGGTGTGCGGGACGATCAGCCCGCCGGGCGGCCCCGCGATGTGCACGACGGTGCCCGGCTCGACCGCACTTGCCCAGTCCGACGCGAGGCCGCCGTCGTGCAGGGCGAAGTCGACGTCGATCTCGGCCGCGACCGGGTCGTAGCGGCGCACGGTGTACTCCCGCGAGGTGGGCGACGGCCGCGGCCAGCGCAGCATCGTCCCGTTCTGCTCGGGCAGCCGCAGTGAGCCGTCCGGCTCCGGGAAGATCAGTTTCACGTGCTCGTCCGGCGAATGGGCCTCGAACCCCTCGGCGCCGGCTCCGCCCAGGGTCACCCGCAGCAGGCTGGCGCCGACCATGGCGGTGCGCACGACCTCGGTCTCCCGGAGGCGGATCGGGTAGCCCACCTTCTCGGCGTGGCGGCCCGCCCGGACCTCCGCGATCCGCTCCAGGTGCCGGTGGCGGTGGTCCTCCCGGGTCATGCGATGCCCCCCGTCAGGAGCGCCGTCCAGTGCCCCAGTTCGGGCCGCTCGGCCAGGTCGGGGAACTCCACTGCGGCCGCCCCCGCGGCGCGCCAGCGCTCGATCAGCATCATGATCCGCACCGAGTCCAGGCCGTGGTCCATCAGGTTGTCCTCGGGCGCGAGCGCGGCGGGATCGCAGTCGAGCAGCTCCGCGACGTCGGCACGGACCTGCTCGGGCGACAGCGGCTGGTTCATCGGGTGGCTCCTGCGGGGATCGATGCCGACAGCGCGGTCAGCGCGTCGGCGGTGGTGGTCACGACGCCGCAGCGCTGGGCGACGTACTCGCATGCCTGGTCGTGGCGTTGGCGGGAGAAGTCGGCGACGGCGTCGGCCACCAGGAACGGCTGGACGTCGCGCATGAAAGCCTCGACGGCGGTGGCCTGGAGGCCGATGTGCGCGTAGACGCCGGTGATCAGCAGTTGGTCGCGGCCGAGGGCGGCCAACTGCTCGGCGAACGTGCTGCGTTGGAACGCGCTGTAGCGCCACTTGACCAGCACGGTGTCGGCCTCGGCCGGGGCGAGCGCGTCGACGATGTCCGCGGCCCTCGGGTCGGAGTCGATCACCGCGCCGATGCCGTCACCCCAGAACTCGGTGAGCAGCCCGCGGTCGGCGGGGTCCTGCCTGCCGGGCTGCGCGGTGTAGAACACTGGAATGCCCCGCTCACGGGCGGTCTCGGCAAGGCGCGCGATGTTCGCGGTCACTTCCGGCACCGGCGCCCCGGCGTACGGTGCCAGGAAGTACCGCTGCATGTCGTGGACCAGCAGGGCCGCACGGGACGGATCGGGCCGCCAGCCCACCCGCCCCGCGGGCAGCTCGGCGGCCGTGGGCAGCGGATAGGGGCGGATCTCGGGCAGGGACACACTCATCACTCCTTCCGAGCGAGCGCGGCAAGGGCCGCCCTCAGCTCGCGCTTGCTGGTCTTGCCGACACCGGTCACCGGGAACTGCTCGACGACCTCGACCAGGTCCGGCACCTTGAACGCGGCCACCCCGCGCTCGCGCACGAACCTGCGCAGCTCCGGCCCGGTGGGCGATGCGCCGGCGGCGGGCACGACATAGGCGCAGGTCCGCTCACCCAGATACGGGTCCGGCACCGCGACGACGGCGGCGTCGAGCACGCCCTGATGGGCCATCAGGTGGTTCTCGACCTCCTCGGCCGCGACCTTCTCCCCGCCCCGGTTGATCTGCTCCTTGGCCCGGCCGACGACTTCCAGCTGTCCACCGGGCGTGCGGCGCACCAGGTCGCCGGTGCGGTAGAAGCCGTCCGGGGTGAACGCGGTGGCGTTGTGCTCCTCGGCCCGGTAGTAGCCGCGGATCGTGTAGGGACCGCGGGTCAGCAGGGCGCCCGTCTCCCCCGGCGCCACCTCGGCGTCGGTGTCCGGGTCGACGACGCGGATCTCGTCGTCGGGTGAGATGGGGCGGCCCTGCGTGCCGAGCACGGTCTCCTCGGGGTCGTCCAGGCGGGTGTAGCAGACCAGGCCCTCGGCCATCCCGAACACCTGCTGCAGTCGGCAGCCCAGCGCGGGGCCGATCCGTTCGGCCATCTCGCGCCCGCACTTGGCCCCGCCCACCAGCAGGACCTCCAGAGAGGAGAGATCACGGTCGGTACGGGCCGCGGCCTGCACCCATGCGGCGGCCAGCGGCGGCACCACCCCGGTGATCGTGACCCGTTCGGCTTCGATCAGCCGGAACGCGGTGTCCGCGTCCGACCGCGGGGCCATCACCGTGGCCGCGCCCGCGTGCAGCGCGCCGAGCACGCCCGGCGAGCTGAGCGGGTAGTTGTGCGACACGGGCAGCGTGGCCAGGTAGACACTGTCCGGGCGCAGCGCGCAGATCCGGGCGCTCTCCCGGACACTGTAGAGGTAGTCGTCGTGGGTGCGCGGGATCAGCTTCGGCAACCCGGTGCTCCCGCCGGAGAGTTGAAGGAACGCCACGCCCTCCGAGTCGGGGTCGGGCAGCTCGCGCGGTGCCGTCGCGGCAAGTCCGTCGAACTCCGCCGACCCGACCACCAACACCTGTCGTACGGAGTCCACTTCGGACGCGACGGCACGGGCGGTCGCGGCGTGGTCGTGCCGCTCGTGCTCGCCGACGGTGATGATCGCGGCGGCCTCACTGTGCGCGGCGAAGTGCCGCAGCTCGCTGTGCCGGTGCGCGGGCAGCGCGAACACCGGCAGCACGCCCGCACGCCACATCCCGAACACCACCGGCAGGAACTCCGGAATGTTGGGCAGTTGCAGCACGACCCGGTCGCCGGGCGCGAGCCCGGACTCGACCAGGCCCGCCGCGATCCGGTGGGCCCGCTCGTCGAGCTCGGCGAAGCTCCACCGGCTGTCCCCTCCGACGACGGCGGTCCGGTCGGCGTACGCGGCGGCCAGCGACGTCAGGAGAGCCCCGAAGGTCTGCCCGCGCCAGTGGCCCGCGGCACGGTAGCGTGCGGCGACCTCCGGCGGCCAGGGCACGTGATCCACGCTCACGCCACGTCCTCCAGGCCGACGGCACGCAGCAGCGTACGGAACTTCGCGCCGGTCTCGGCCAGTTCGGCCGCAGGGTCCGAACCCGCGACGACCCCGGCCCCGGCGAACAGGCGCACCGTCCGGTCGCACACCTCGGCGCTGCGGATCGTCACCGCCCACTCGCCGTCGCCGTCGAGACCGGTCCAGCCGACCATCCCTGCGTAGTAGCCGCGGTCCTCCGGTTCCAGCTCCGCGATGGCCGCGAGCGCCCCGGCCCCGGGCACGCCGCACACCGCGGGGGTCGGGTGCAGCGCCTCGGCCAGTCCGAGCGCCGAGCACGCGGGGTCGGCCGGGTCCGCGAGGCGTCCGGTGATCCGGGTGGACAGGTGCCACATCGTCGGCGTGCCGATCACCTCGGGCTGTGCGGGCACCTCCAGGTCGACGCAGAACCGGCCCAGTACGTCGGCCACTTGGGCGGCGGTGTGGGCGTGTTCGCCGAGGTCCTTGGCCGAGGCGCGCAGCCGCGCGATCCGCTCGCGGTCGATCGCCTCGTCGCCCGACCGGGGGGCCGATCCGGCCAAGGGGTTGGCCACCACGGTCGCGCCGCGCCGGGACACGAGGAGCTCGGGACTGGCCCCGACCAGTGTGCGCGGGGCGGGGTCGCCGGGCGCGGTGACGTCGGCGGCGAAGGCGTAGGCCGCCGGGTCCGCCCGTACAAGGCGGGCCAGCAGCGCGGGCGCCCACACCGGGGCGTCCGCGGTCAGCTCCAGGCAGCGGGCCAGCACGACCTTGTGCAGGTCGCCGCCGCCGATCAACTCCAGTGCGCGGCGGACGCCGTCGGCGTAGCGCGCGGGCTCGGGGCGCGGTGTGACCGTCCACGACGTCCCGGACTCCGCGTCGGGGGCGCGCACTCCCGCGGGGGCGTCGGCGCGCCGCACCACAGAGGGCACCACCAGGGCGGTCTCCGCTGCCGGGCGGAACCCGACCGCCCCGGCGACGACGGGCTCGGGCACCCCCGCCGCGGCGGCCGCGTCGAGCGCCTCGGCCGCGGCCAGGGCCTGCGCCCCGCCTCCGGCCCGGACCCGGGCGTGCACGCCGTCGGCGAGCAGCGTCCCCCGGGACGAGGAGAAGTAGAACGAGCCGGGCAGGTAGGCGGCCAGCAGGTCGGCCGCCCGGTGCACGGGTCTCGGGCGCTCCAGCACGGGTATGGACACGTCAGTGATTCCTTTCTCAGGCGCGCAGGGTCGCGCCGCCGTCAACGAACAGGTTCTGCATGGTGATGTGCCGGGCCCGGTCGGAGACCAGGAACAGCACGGCGTCGGCGATGTCGGCCGGCTCGGCGATGCGGCCGAGCGGAATACCCACCCGGAACTGCTCGGGGGTGCCCGCGATCACCCGCGCGAGGTCGGCCTCTTCCGTCTCGTCTGTCCACAGCTGACGCTGCATCGGGGTGTCGGTCGAGCCGGGCGAGACCGCGTTGCACCGGATGCCGTGGCGGGCCACCTCCAGCCCGAGGCAGCGGGTGAGCATGGTGGTCGCGGCTTTGGACGCGGCGTACGCACCCATGCCCATGCGCGGTACGCCCGCGGCGTTGGAAGCGACGGTCACCAGGGACCCGTGCCCGCGCGGCACCATCCGGCGGGCCAGTTCGCGCAGGACGACGAACACACCCGTGGTGTTGACCGAGAAGGTGTCCGCCCAGTCCTCGTCGGTGGTCTCGCAGAGGGGCCCCGGCCGCAGGATGCCCGCCACGGACACACCGATGCCGATCGGCCCGATGTCGCGCTCGGTCCTGTCGACGACGTCGACGACCGCGGCGGCGTCCGCCACGTCGGCGGTGAAGGGGACGACCCGCCCGTCCGAGCGGTCCGCGAGATCCGCCAGGCCGTCCGTGTCGATATCGACGGCGGCGACGGTGGCGCCCTCGCGGACCAGTCCATCGACCACGGCGGCGCCGATCCCCCTGGCCGCCCCGGTGACCAGCGCGACCGCGCCCGAGCCACCCTCATCTCGGGCAAACACGTATTTCCCCCTCGCTCGGTTAAGTAAGGCTAACCTAACTATAGTGCGAGATTATATGCAAGCGAACCGCCCATTGCATGACTCCGCGACATATGACTCAGCGTCACCTCGCGGCGCGGCCACCGGAGATCGGCCGCGAACGGAGCACGCCGGCGCCCTCGGCGATCCGGCCGCACCGCTGAACGACGGTCGCCGGTGATATCAGGCGGGGCTGCGTGCGGGATGGCGTGGGCGGCAGGCCCCCGGACGCGATCGTTGTGAATCCGCGGCGTTCGAAGATCCGATCGGACTCCTCCCCTCTACTCTCAGTTCATGAAGATCCGTGGGGTCGACCCCCGTGACACGATGTGGGAGCAGGACCACGCCAGGTACCGCGTGCACTTCTGGGACCGGTCAGCTGTCACGGCGCACGAGTTCGAAGTCCTCGACGAGGTGGACGTCGACGAGCTCCTGACCTGGGCACAGAGTTACGCGGCCGGGCAAGGGTGGTCTTACACCGTCTACGCCGCGGTCACCGATGGCGACCGCCCAGGGCTTGTCCGCCTCGCGGGAGTCCTGGGCGACCCGTTCGCGGACGACTAGCCGTCGGACCGGAGAAAGATGCCTGCCATGAGGAGTCCGGCCCGGTAGACAGTGGCCGTGGACTTCGAGATCCCGAAGCACGGTGGTGGCAACCGCCAGGCGCACCCGCTCACCAGCACGTAGACGATGGCCGCGAACACCGCCTCGCCTAGGGCGTTCCGCCTTCCGCCGCCCTGCGAGCGCACCTGTGACGGTGGTAGCAACGGCCGCGATCCCCCACCCCCCACAGCCCATCCTGAACGATCCAACTCCGCTGTCCCCTCCCCATGCCCGTATCAATATCCGCTCACCACGCAGGAAACGGCCTTAGAAACACCGCGCCCTAATAATCGGAGCAGTTCACTCATAGAAGGGATTCGTCCTCCAATCCCGCATGCTGCTCTTCACAGTTGGGGTAGCTCACGCTCGCCATCTTTAGGAGGAGACCTTGAATCGTTCCCTGTGTGCGCGTGCAGTCCCTATTGCTGCGGTGCTGGCCCTTACCTCCCTCTCCGGCACGGTTCTCACGGGCGCCGCCCCGAGCTTTGCCCAACAAGTCGGCAGTGTCGGCAGTATCCGCGGGAACACCCGCGTCGCGAAGCAGGTCGAGGCGCCCACCGAGAAGGAGATCGCGGCACTGTTCAAGCTGTGGAACGCCGCGCTGGCGACCGGTGATCCCGAGGCGGTGGCGGACCGCTACACCCCGGACGCGGTGCTGCTGCCAACCCAATCGGGCAAGGTGCGCGCCGGCCGGGCAGAAATCGTCGACTATTTTGGCCATTTCCTAAGATACAAACCGGTCGGCAAGATCCTTGAGTCACACATCACTGTGCTCGACGACGAGAACGCCATCGACTCCGGTATCTACGAGTTCACGCTCACCGACGAGGCGACCCACCAGCTGAGCACGGTCTTGGCTCGCTACAGCTTCACCTACCAGTTGCGCAGCGGCGAATGGAAGATCGTAAATCACCATTCATCCGTGGTGCCGGAAGGGCGACTGGCGCCATTCCATGACCGTCTCCTGCAGTAGCCGTCGCCCATCGGACGCGCCGTAGGCGAATGCTGCCCGGAACAGCTCCCCACAGGCCGTCCCAGGACAGCTCCTCTACGATTCCCATGAGGGGAGCAACGAAGAAGTAGCGACCAGGACTTCGGTCTCAGGCTCCCAAGAGATCGGAATTCGGAGGCGAAGCCAGGTGTTACTGACGGTCGTAGGCGCGGTCGTTGCCTTTTGGGTGCTGCTTTTTGCGTGGGTGTGCCGGCGTCGGCGCAAGTTCGGAGGGGGCGGCGCGACGTCCGGCGCATGGGACGAGCTCTTCCAACCCTCACGGCAGCATGTCCAGGAGGAGAAGGAACGCCAGCTCGTTCTCCGTGACGATACGGAGTCCGGTGCACCGCCGCGCAGCTCCGTGGACTTGCACTCCGGCATAGCAGTGATCCGCTCGGAGCCCAGTCAAAGGCCCTAACAACGCTGACCGATGGTCTCCCCTGTGCCCTGCTGACCCCGGGGCAAGTCAGGGGCGGCCTGCGCCTCGTCTCCCTCGTCCCGCCCTGCTACAGCGGTCGGCCGGCCGGCCGCGATCACCTTCATCCGGGTGCGGTGCGCCGTCGCACGGCACGGCCTGCACGGCGACGGGTTCCGGCCCGCAACTGAGGTGCAGTCGCGGGCCGGAACCGGGAGAAGAGGGACGTGCGTGGCACGTAGGTCAGGTGATCTTGGGCATCTCCCCCTTCGTCGCCTTGAGGTCGATGACGGAGAAGGTCGCGCCCTGGGGGTCGGAGACGGCGGCGAAGCGGCCGAACGGGCTGTCGTGCGGCCCGAAGTGGACCTGGCCGCCGTGCTTGGTGACGGTGGCGATCGCGTCGTCGCAGTTGTCGACGGCGAAGTAGACGTTGACGTACGGCGGTACCTCGGCGGGCCAGTCGTTCGTCATCTTCATCCGGCCTGCCACGGTGTCGTCACCGAGGTTGTAGAGCTTGAAGTCGATGACCTCGTCCACCATGGCCTTCACCCCGTAGCCGAAGACGGCCGGGAAGAAGGCGTCAGCCTTTGCCGCGTCACGCGTGGTGACTTCGGTCCAGCAGAACGATCCGGACTCGCCCTCCTTCTCGAAGCCTTCGTGCGTGCCGGCCTGCCAGACGCCGAAGACGACGCCGCTCGGGTCCTTGGCCATCAGCATCTTGCCGAAGTCGCCGACGGCCATCGGCTCCATCACGAGTTCGCCGCCATTGTCGCGGATCTTGGCTGCGGTGGCGTCGATGTCCGGCGACGCGAAGTAGATACTCCAGGCCGGCGGGCCTTCCCAGCCGGGCATCTGCGGGGAGAGCGCGGCAACGTTCTTGCCGCCGGAGTACGCCTGCGTGTAGTTGCCGTACTCCTCCGACGCCTCGCCGAAGGTCCAGCCCAGCAGCTCACCGTAGAAGCTCTTCGCTGCCTCCAGGTCGGGGAACATCGCGTCGGCCCAACAGGGCGCGCCCTCAGGTTTCACGGCCATGATCTGACTGCCTCCTGCTCAAGTGGGAGTCTGTGCCTGGGTTGCCACGGTATTCGGGGACCCCGGTCCGCAACCCGCAGAGAATTCGAACATATGGTCAATTCTTTGGGTGTCGCGGTGCCCTGGGCGCTCTATCCAGCACCCGTCCTGTTCTGCACCCTCCGCCGAATGCGAGGGGCAGCGCCGCCCACTGCGGTCAGGGCCTGCAGGTAACGCGGTCAGGGCCTACAGGTAACACTGCGGGAGTTCGGCGGCGGGCGAGCATCGCGTGCGGTCCGTGAAAGCTTCGGCAGAAGGGCCTCGCGCGGACCACAATCGCGAGGTATCGGATGAGGCATTCCGGCGTCTGACAAGGACTGGATCGCAGACAGGGGGCTGACCCTGATGATCAAGCTGCCCACAGAGCCCTCCGGGCACCAGGTGGCGGTCTGGCGCGAGCTCCGGAAGGTCGACGCGCTCTCCTTCGGGGACGAGAGCGCCAAGGAGATCAGGACAGCAGACTTCGCCCTCGCCACACCTCGCCGCCCTGCCCCGGAACCGCGCGAGCCGGCCTGACGACGTCAGTCGGTTTCACTCCGGGCACACGAGGACCGGCGGTAAGAGCGCAAAGCCCGCGGTACGCAGGGCGGTTACTCCGCCGACAGCGGCAGTTGCACCTACTGACCATCGGCCCTGCACGCTCACGGTGGGGCTCGGCTCCGGACGACCGGCTCATTACCGGTGTCTTACGGTGCCCCCTCAGACGACCTCGGCAAGGCACCCCCACAGGCTTCCCGACGGATGATGCTCACGGCCGGTTCCGGCCAGCCCGCTCATACGCCGAGGAGTCCCCGTGTCCCGATCCCGCCTAATCCGACAGTCCCGCCGTATCCGGCTGTCCCGCCGTACCGTCGTACCCGTCCTCGTCGTATTGGTCGTGGCCGCCGGCATAGGGCTCTATCTCTTCCAGCCCTGGAAGGCGTTCACCGACACAGAGGTGAACGAGGCGCTGCCGGCAGCCGCCGCGCCCTCGACGAAGGCCAAGCCGTCGATGGAGGAATCGGCGATGTCGCCCCGGCCCGCCGCCGGGCCGAAGGATCTCACCGAGGGTCACTTCGTCACCCACGAGCACGCCACCAGCGGCATCGCCCGCACGGTCCGGCTGGCCAACGGCGGCCACGTACTGCGTCTGGAAGACCTCAAGACCTCGGACGGCCCGGACGTACGGGTCTACCTGTCCACCCGTGACGCCGAGGCGGTCACGACAGGGCTCGGGGACGGCGCGGTGGAGCTGGGCAAGCTCAAGGGCAACCTGGGCAACCAGAACTACACCGTCCCGGCCGGCACGGAACCGTCGGAGTTCCGCAGCGCCGTCCTCTGGTGCGAGAGGTTCTCGGTCTCCTTCGGCGCCGCCGACCTCTCCCCCGCCACGGGCTGATCACGTCCGCGGCCGCCGGACCGGGCACAGCCGATCCGGCAACCCCAGTGTCTTGGTGTAGCGGTCGCCCAAGGCCACGGCCGCAATGTCTCATTCAGCTTGTGTCCCCGCCACAGGCCGAGGCGGTCTCACTCGCCCTGGCGTGCGCGTTGGAAGGCGGATGCGAGTTGATCCACGCTGGGGGCACCGGAGGTTCGTCCATCGTCATCGCGGTAGATACGGCACGAGACGCCGGCGGTGGTGTCCGGCGTGGCGAAGGGGTCGATGCCGTTGATCAGCAGTGTCGGTGACCCGTGCATCCCGTATCGGCCCGCCTCCTCCTCGGTGGTGATCACGCGCACCTCCGGCGGGGCTGCGTCCTCGGGCAGCACCTGCTCCAGATGCTTGAGCATCGCGGCAAAGTTCGGGCAGTCCGGTACCGCGAGAACGACGAGATCCACGATCATTCCTCTCTCGGCGCTGCGGGATGGCCTCTTACGAACAACGGTAGATCTCGTCCCGCACAGCGGTACTCCCGACCGCAGAGCCCGGCCTGGGAATACGGCCGTTTCCGGGCGGTGCGGCAGCCCCGGTGAAGGTCCGCTGCCGCCCTCCCATACGCCGCCGAGGGGCTCACACCGCGCTGCCCGCCTGCCACTCGTTCCAGGACAGGTTCCACCCGTTGAGGCCGTTGTCGGGCTTGACGGTCTGTTCTTGCGAGTTCTTGACGAGGACGACATCGCCGATCAGGGACTGCTCGAAGAACCACTTGCCTGGGGTGTCTCCACCACCGCCCTTGACGTCCCGCAGGCCGATACACCCGTGGCTGGTGCCCGTGCGGCCGAAGATCGAAGCGTCGCCCCAGTAGTTGCCGTGGAGGAAAGTGCCCGAGGTCGACAGCCGCATCGCGTGCGGCACATCAGGGATGTTGTAGGAGTCGTTCGGATTCTCGAAGCCGACGGTCGAGCCGTCCATCCGGGTCTGCTCAAGCTTCTCGGAGATGACCATCTGGCCGTTGTAGGTGGGGTTCTGGGCACTGCCGCCCGATATCGGCAACGACTTGAGGGTCTTGCCGTCCCGCTTGACCGTCATGGTCTGGGTGTTCATGTCGACGGTGGAGACCTGCGACCGGCCGACGGTGAAGGTCACCGTCTTGGACTGCACGCCGGTGACGCCCTCGCCGCCCTTCACCCCGTCCAGGTCGATCTTCATCGTGACCTTGGAGCCTGCCTTCCAGTACTCCTGCGGACGGAAGTCCAGGCGCTGGGCACCGAACCAGTGGCCGACGACTTTCTGACCACTGCTGGACGTCACCTTGATGTGGGACTGCACGTCCCTCTTGTTGGTGATCACCTTGTCGAATTTGAAGGACACTGGCATGCCCACACCCACGGTCTCGCCGCCATCAGGGGTGTAGGAGCCGATGAAGCTGTTCTTCGGCGAGACGGTCGTGAACGTGGCGTTCTCGGTGGTGGTTCGGCCTGCGGCGTCCTTGGCCTTCGCCACGATCCTGTACTTCGTGCCGCGCTCCAGCTGCACCGACGGTTTCCAGGAGGAACCGTCGGACGCCATGACACCGGCGACCTCCTTGCCGGACTCCGCCGCGGTCAGCTTCACCTCGGTCAAGGTGCCGCCGCTGACCTGCACACCCGTGCCACTGATGCTGGCGTTGGTGGCACCGTCCTTGGCCGACACTTTGATCCTGAAACCGGCACCGTTCTTGCCGTCGTCGCTGTCGCTGTCTGCCGAGCCGCCCCCGCCACACGCGGACAGGGCCAGCGCACCTGCCGCGAACAGAGCCGATGTGGCGAGGGCGCCACGCATCCTCCGCCGCCGGTGCGGCCCACCTGACGTCGGCTGCGCCTCGGGCAGCCGCGGCCGGGGGCGTGGTGTGCGGAACCGAGAGGGCACAGGGTTGTCCGGCGTTGTCACAAGCAGCTCCGTACAGGAAGGGGGCCAAGGACCAAGCGATATGGGAGGCCGACCATAGGTGGAACTTCTCAACGCGCTTCTTAGATCTCCGTTCACGGTCCGCCCGGTCGAGGCGGCAGACCCGCCCGCATCCGGGGCGGCGCAGACTCTCAGCCGAGGCGGGCCGAACGGCCCAGTCGGGATCGGGCAGGGGCGTGATCGTCTGCAGGAGCGTTGTCCGGCTAACCCGTGTGTGCAGGACAGCGGCCAGACGGCTTCCAGTCAAAGTGGCGTGCGCCATCGCCGAGGCAGGCGAGCAGGCAGGCAGGCAGATGGCAACCGGTACGCCAGTCCGCCGGCTATACCGACTCGAATGTGCGGGCATGTGGCTGCGGCCGGTCGTTGTGCGCCGTGTCGGACGCGGTGGGACTTTGCGGTGCGGCGCTCCGGGCGTGTCCGCGGCGCGGTGTGACGTGCTGGCGGACATCGTCGATGCCTCGTCGCATGGTGGTGCGGAGCCATTTCCCGAGGGGGCGTTCGATGAGGCGGTGAATGAGCCAGGCGGTGGCCAGCATGAGCGCGGTCACCTCGGCCACCAGGACCGGGGCGGGGATCTGGTCCCGGTAGTGGTGGATGAGGGTCATGCCGATGTTCAGGTGGATGAGGTAGAGCGGGTAGGTGAGCGCTCCCGCGGTGGTGAGCCACTTCCACTGGATCCGGTCGAAGGCGCCGAGGGCGATCGCGCCGATGAGGGCGAAAGCGGCGATGATGATGAGACGGGCGGGCCAGGTGGGCAGCGCGTCCCCGGCGGCCTTGCCGAGGTTGGTGGCCAGGCGGTAGTCGATGTAGCGCTGGGCGAGCAGCAGCTGCAGGATCACGATCGCCCACAGGATCGCGTTGGGCCGATGGCGGCGCATCAGGTAGAAGGCGATGCCCGCGATGAAGAACGGCGCGTACTGCGGCATCGCGAACTCGGTGACCAGAGGAGTTTCCAGGACCGGCGCGAGGGCGGCGGCCGCTGTCCAAACCCCGCACAGGATCAGGCAGTTGCGGTAGGTGACGCCGAACAGCATGACCACAGCCATGATCAGGTAGAACTTGAGCTCCACGAAGAGCGTCCAGTACACCGGGTCGACGTCGGGGGTGTCGTTACCGCCCTGCAGCATGGTCAGATTGGTGATCACCGTGTCCCAGCCGTGCAGGGAAGCGAACTCCGGCCACGTCTTCACCACCACCACGGTGAGCAGGATGCCGGCCCAGTAAGCGGGGAACAGGCGCGAGAGGCGGGAGACGGCGAACTCGCCCACCGTGCAGCCCCACGCGCTCATACAGATGACGAAGCCGCTGATCAGGAAGAAGAACTCCACCCCGAGCCACCCGTACTGGGCCGCCATGTGGGCGGTCGGGAAGATCGTGTCCGTGGTGTGGCCCCACGGCCGGGCGAGAGCAACGTAGTGGTAGATCACCACCATCAGCGCGGCCAGCAGCCGCAGTCCGTCAAGTGCGGCAAGCCTGTTCCCCGAGCGGCGCTCTGCCATAGTGCAACCTCCAAGCGCTCTGGTCAGGAGCGCTCCATGTCGGAAGAGGCTCACAGGCTGCAACGAACCTGTGAGTGAGTCGTTTGCTGTCCGTGCTATCACCCGCAGATGCACCGCATGGCTTGCGGCGTCGCGATGCACTCAGTCGGAATCGCGAGCGGACGTCGGCATTGCGGTCCGCACCCTCCTGTTCGCGCCCCGTGTACGCCGGGCCACGAGCAGGCCCTGCGCTGCGGGAGGAAACGATGCGCGGGCCTGGCGCCACCCGACCCCGGCGTCCGCCGCGAACTGAGCGCGGCGACCGAGGGTGGCGGCCGCACGGAGTACTCATGCCGACACCGCATGACGTGCGGCGGCTGCTCTTCGACGGGATGAACGAATTCCGGCGCCTGCTCTGCAAGTTCACTGACCGTGAACTAGCGCAATACACGCAGGCTGCCGGGAAGTTCAAGGCCGCCGGTCGCGCTGACGAAGCGCGCGTGGGCGACAAGCTGTTCCGGATTTGCCGCATCGAGCGGATGGTCAGGTCAGGTCCCGACGGGCCGGAACCGCCACGCCCGTCGGACTGGATGACTACGGGCCGAAGACGATGCACCCGACGAGGGACGAGGGCGGTGCCATCCACTACGACTACGACTTCTGAACCTCGGCGAGTGGGGCTGGACGATCACCCAACGGAGCCACGGATGCGCAACGCCGGGCTACGACCGGCGGCGAGGTTTGCCGCGCTTGCCGCCCTTGGGGGCGCCGGAACCGCTCCGTGGGCTCTTACCGGTCGGCTTGCCGGCTGCGGGCTTCCGCCGGGTGGCTCCCGTATCGGCGCGCTTGTGCTTCGGCTGAGCCGGGGCCGGGGCCGGAGAGCGGCCCCGTGAGCTGTTCACGGTCCGCCCGCGGACGATCCCGATGAAGTCCTCCACCTGGTCGGTGGTCCTGTCCTCCGGCCACGACAGCGCCACTCGCGACTCGGGGGCGTCCGTGACCGGCCGATACGTGAGGTCCTTGCGGTGGTGCAGGCGGGCGAGTGACTGCGGCACGACGAGCAGTCCCACTCCTGCCGCCACCAGTTCGATGGCGTCCGCGGTCGTGGCGGGGCGCTCGATCGCGGGCCGCCCCGGCCGCTGCTCCCAGTCGAGGACGTCGTCGAGGGGATGCAGCATGAGCTCGTCGGCCAGATCCTCGGCGGATACCTCGTCGACGGCTGCCACGACGTGATCCTTGGGGACCACGACCACCGTCGTCTCGGAGTAGAGGGGAATCGCGCTGAGGTCCGTCCGGTCGACCGGCAACCGCAGGAAACCCGCGTCGGCGCCACGGCCCCGCAGCACGTCGGATGCTTCGGCAGCGGATACCGGGACGAGGGTGAGCGGGACGTCGGGCAGACGCTCGTTCCAGATCCGCACCCACTTGGCGGGCGTCACTCCCGGGACATACGCGAGCCGGAAAGAAGGGGATACCGAAGGGGTTACTTCCGAGCCTGTCACCCCGCAAGGCTACCGGTCGTGGTCAGAGGTCGCGCACACGCTCGATACCCTTGACACCATGAAGTCGCACCAGACCGCCCAGACGATGAAGCCCGCCACCGCGGCGAAGAAGCTGGGTGTGTACCTAGAGGCCACCCCCGCCGAGTTCCAGGAGGGCGTCGTCTCGCGCACCGAGTTGAACGCACTGCAGGCCGATCCGCCCGAGTGGCTGCAGGAACTGCGGCGCAACGGCCCGCATCCCCGGCCGGTGGTCGCGGCGAAGCTGGGCATCTCCATCTCAGGTCTCGCGCGGGGCGGAGTCACCGAGGCACTCACCACGGATCAGATCGACGCGTTGAAGTCGGACAGTCCGGAGTGGCTGCAGAAGGAGCGCGCCACCCAGGCCGAGGTCCGGAAGGAAGCGGCGCGTATCAAGGAGAAGAACGCGGAAAGCGGCAGTCAGACCGACCAACCGCGTTCCTGACCTCGCTCCGCGATCGGACGGCTCAGCGCCGTCCGAACTCGGGTTGAGTTTCACGGATGCTGTCGGTGATCTTCGCTCGGCAAGATGAAGATCACCGACAGCGTCCATTCCGTACGGACGATCACCGCGTCGGATGGCGGGCGGCGAGCCCGGGGCGGCGGCACCACGCCGCCCACCGGTTGCGGACGCGGCCCACGGATTGACCGGTACATGGCGCATAATCAGCCCGCATGAGATCGATCAGAGCGGCAGTCCTGGGCGCCGCGCTCATGCTCACCGTTTCCTCCTGCGGTGCCGACGGCGGCGACTCCGGAAATGCCGGCGCCGGATGCCCCTCGGGCGCCGCCGACTCCCGGAAGCCCTCGAAGAGTTGGGACCGCCCGGCGGACTTCGACAACGACGGCTACCCCGATGCGGTGGATGTGGTGGTAGCCGAGCCGGACACCGTCGAGGGCACCCCGCCCGCCGTACTGAGCCAAGGCGGAATCGGCCCGCTCGTGGTCTTCATGGGCGGCAAGAAGGGACTGCGTCCCACCGGCCGCCCGCTGGCCGACGGCGTGCTCCCGCCGGGCTCCGGCAGCAAATGGAAGGAGGGGTTCGCCTACGCCTACCCCGCCGACCTGGACGCCGACGGCTATACCGATGTGCTCGCCGAACAGCGGATACCGAAGAACGAGTACGTCGACAAGTACACCGGATCGATGGTGCTCTTCCGGGGCGGCCCGAGCGGGCTGAGCACCGAGCCGGTCGCGGTCCCCTACCCGGCGGGCTCCGCACACACCCAATCCGCGCCCACCGCAATCGGCGACTTCAACGGCGACGACCGGGCCGACGTGCTCGGCCCGATCGCGGGGAAGACACCGGATTCGGTCGGCCAGATCCTCTACGGCCCGTTCGGCTCCGACGGCCGCCCCGCCTCGACCCGCTCCGTCAGCGTGCGGGGCGCCACCCCCGACCTCAGCTACTACTCCTCGCTGCAACCCGCCGACATCGACGCCGACGGCCGCACCGACCTGCTGCTCGCCACCGAGACGGACGACCCGGAGGACGACAACGAGGGCGGCACCTACCACCCCCTGCGCTGGTTCCGCGGCACCGCCGAGGACGGCATGGTGGAGGCCGAGCCGCCCCCCGGGAAGTACAGCGCGAACATCGAGACCGGCACGGACTACGACGCGGACGGATACCCGGACACCCTGCTCCCCGGCCCGAGCCCGAAGCGCGGCGGCCGGCCCATGCTGCGCGGCGGCCCGGACGGGTTCCGCGCCGGCATCCGGAGCCTGCACCTCGACCACATCGGTACGTCCATGGTCACCGGCGACATCACCGGCGACGGACGGGCCGAGGCCGTGTCCACCCTCGGGACCGGCAAGTACGCCACCACACAGAAGCTGATGGTCTCGGAGATCAAGGCGACGAAGGACGGCGCCCGGATGCGCTCCGTGCAGCGCATCTCGCACAACGACGAGCACCTCCCGGGTGCGGCCGCCAGGACCGAGTTCGGCGGCACCCTCCAGCTGCTGGACGGCGAGCGGGACGGCTGCTCCGACCTGCTGACCGGCGCCACGTTCACCGGCTCGGCCTACCAGCGCGGCGGCTTCTGGGTGTTCCGCGGCGGCGCGGCCGGCCTGCGCACGGACGGCATCCGGCACTACGGGCTGCGGGAGCTGGGTCTGCTGAAGAAGTGACGCCGGTGCACGGAGAGGATGGGGAGCCCGGGTAGGGCGGGGGCCCGGGTAGGGCGGAGAGCCCGGGTATCCGTGGTGTGTGACGAAGGCGGGTGGCGCCACGCATCTGCGGGCGTGGCGCCCGTACCGCGAAAAGCCGGAACGGCCCCAGGGCACGGGCCGGCACTAAACCGGAACGGAACGGCCCCCGGCACGGGCCGGCACTAAAATGGGCGTGTGGTCCGGCCCAATGAGGAGGTCGAGGCGCTGCTCCGGGAGTACGCGGACCTCGTCCTGATCACCGGCGGAGACGCGTTCAAGGCCCGCGCCTACGAGAAGGCCGCACGTGCCATCGGCGGCTACCACGCCGACGTCTCGAAGCTCGACGCCGACGGCCTGCACGAGATCCCCAACGTCGGCAAGTCCATCGCCGCGAAGGTGATCCAGTATCTGCGGACCGGCAGGATGCCCGCCGTGGAGGACATCAGGTCGAAGATCCCCGCGGGCGTACGCCAGCTGATGGCCATCCCGACCCTGGGCCCCAGAAAAGCCATGACGCTCTACGAGGACCTGCACATCTCCTCGGTGCCCGAACTCCTCGACGCCATCCACGAGGAACGGCTGCGCGACCTCAAGGGCTTCGGCCCGAAGACCGAGGAGAACATCCTGCACGGCATCGACCTGATGCAGGCCGCGGGCGACCGGGTGCCGATCAATGCCGCCATGGAGGTCGCCGAGGAGATCGTGGCCGAGCTGTCCGCCCTGTCCGGCTGCGAGAACTGCGCGTACGCCGGGTCGCTGCGCCGTATGCGGGAGACCATCGGGGACGTGGACATCCTTGTGGCGGCCGGCCGCTCCGCCCCCTTCATGGACACCTTCACACGACTGCCGGGCACGGCCGAGGTCATCGCCCACGGCACGAAGAAGACGTCCATCCGCACCACGAAGGGCCTGCAGATCGATCTGCGCGTCGTGCCGCCGGACTCCTGGGGCGCGGGCCTGCAGTACTTCACCGGCTCCAAAGCGCACAACATCCGCACCCGCGAGATGGCCGTGCACCACAAGCTCAAGCTCTCCGAGTACGGCCTGTTCCACGCCAAGAGCGGAAAGAAGATCGTCTCGCAGACCGAGGAGGAGGTCTACGCGCGGCTCGGTCTGCCCTGGATCCCGCCGACGCTGCGCGAGGACCGCGGCGAGGTCGCCGCGGGGCTGCGCGGCGAGCTGCCGGACCTGGTCACGGAGGCGGACATCAGGGGCGACCTGCACACCCACACCGACCTCACCGACGGCCTCGCCCCGCTGGACGAGATGGTGGCGGCCGCCGCCCGGCGGGGCTTGCGCTACTACGCGGTCACCGACCACGCCCCGAACCTGTACATGCAGCGGATGACCGACGAGAAGGTCTTGGCCCAGCGCGAGCAGGTACGCCAACTCGACGGCAAGCACCGGAAGATGCGCCTGCTGCACGGCACCGAGCTCAATATCGACCCGGATGGGAAGGTGGACTGGCCGCAGGAGTTCCTACGGGGCTTCGACCTCTGCGTGGCCTCCGTGCACTCACACTTCAACCAGGGACGGGACGCCCTGACCCGACGGCTCGTCGCGGCCTGCGAGAACCCGGCGGTCAACATCATCGGACACCCGACCACCCGGATCATCGGCAAGCGACCGGGCCTCGACATGGACCTCGACGCGGTGTTCGCGGCCTGCGCCCGTACCGGGACGGCGCTGGAGATCAACGCCCACCCCGACCGGCTCGACCTGTCCGACGAGCACATCCTGCGCGCCAAGCGGTACGGCGTGAAGTTCGCCGTCAACACCGACGCCCACGCGCCGCTCCACCTGGAGTACCTGCGCTACGGCGTGGGCACCGCACAGCGGGGCTGGCTGACCGCGGACGATGTGATCAACACCTGGCCCCTGACGCGACTGCGCCGATTCCTGCGTAAGGCCGGCTGACTCCGATCGGCCCTCATCAGGCCAGTGAGAGCAAACCGGGGCTGAATTCTCCACAGAAATGGCCCCGCGGGCATATCGCCCTAACCTGGTAGTACGTACCGTCCCCGAGCCGGGGGGAGATCATGGAACTCGGATTTCTCAAGCCGCTCTTCGACCATCTGGGCCCCTGGGCGTCTGTGTACATCGACACCACGCGCGCGACCGAGGACGCGCCAAGGCGGCAGAAGCTCCGCCAGCGCTCCGTCGCATCGCAGCTCATCGACGCGGGTGCCGACGCCTACACGTGCAGGGCGGTGATGGACCGGCTCACCCACGAGCCGGCTTCCGGGGCGCCTCCGGGCCGTGCCCTCTTCGCCGCGGGCGGCGAAGTCGTACTCGACATCCCGCTCAGCGTGACCCCGGTCAGCAGCGAGGCGACCTGGTCCCTGCTGCCGCACATCGCCCCGCTTCCCGGGCTGATCGGTGACGAGCCGACGTGCCTGGTCGCGTACATCGACCGCACCGGCGCCGATATGGAGCTGCGCGACGCACAACGCAGCCGGACCGTGGCCACGGCGGACGGCAAGGAATGGCGGGGCCGAGGACACCGCAGCATCCCCGCGGACCGGTACGAGTGGCACTACCGGAACAAGGTCGAGAACACCTGGAACGAGACCGCCGACATCATCACGGACGAGCTCGCCAGGCAGTGGCCGGAGAGCGGCGCGCAGTTGCTGGTCCTGACCGGTGACTCCCGCGAGCGCAGGGCCGTGTACAACCGGCTGCCCGAGCAGATCCGGGCCGTCACCGTCGAGGCCGAGAACGGCAGCAGGTCCCCGGGCGCCTCCAAGAGCGTGCTCGACCGCCAGATCGCGCAGGCCTGCCAGGAGTACACGCACGCACGCCTCGAAGAGGCCCTCAACCGCTTCCACGCCGGGCGCGGCCGTCCCGGCGAGCACGGTGAGCGGGGTGTCGACAGCAACCCCGGAGACGCGGCGGAAGGGGTGCCCGCCGTCGTGGACGCGGCCCGCAGCCACCAGGTGGGCACGCTGCTCCTCGGGCAGGACGCGTCCGACGCGGGCCGCGACGTCTGGATCGGGCCCGGCGTCGACCAGGTCGCCGTGCAGCGCGGCCAGGCGCAGGCGATGGGTGTCAGCAAGCCCGAGCGGGCGCGCGCGGACGACGCCCTGCTGCGGTCCGCCGCGGCGGCCGACGCCGAGGTGCTGCTGGTCCCCGCAGGCATGCAGGGCCCGGCGGGCGGATTCGGCGCGGTGCTGCGCTGGAGCGGTTGAGGCGCAGGGGCGACGGGTGCGGCCCGGTGCCACCGGGATATCGGGGTTCTGTCACCCCGTGTCAGCGGACCGTGACCTTCACGATGCGGCCGGAGGCCTCGGCCACGAACAGCTCGCGCCGCGGATCATGGTCACCGAAGCCGCGCGGGACGCGGACGCTGGTGGGCATGCGGAGACCGGTCGCCAGGACGCAGGATCGGCCGGTCTTCGGGTCCACCCTGATGAGTTCGCCGTCGCGGAAGCCGGCGACCACCAGGTCCCCGCCGAAGGAGGTGAGGTCGTCAAGGACCTTGGTGTCCAGGGGGTTCGGGCTGAGTTCGGTGACCGTGGTGTGGTGTGCCGGGTCGTTCAGGGGGATGCGTACCACCGGCGACGCGGTGCTGGTGATGACGCTCGCGTACAGCTGGTCGCCGACGATCTGCAGGCCGTTGGTGCCGAAGACGGATGCGCCCCGTGTCCACTGCTCGTCCTTTGTGCCGTCCGGTCGGATCTTGAGGACTCCGGTGGCCAGCTCGCGGCTGAGGTAGAAGTTGCCGGCGGAGTCGATGGCGAGACCGTTGATGCCGGACAACCCGTCCACGACCTTCTCGGGTTTCGGCCGGGCAGCTGTCGGGTCGAAGCGCATGATGCCGCTGCCCGATCCTGAAGTCAGCGGGTTCACACCGAAGTTGACATACATCTGGCCGTCCGGTCCGCGTCGGATTCCGCCGGGGCCGTTCACCGGGAAGGTGGCCTTGAGCGTGCCGTCGGGGGCGTAACCCTCGACCCGGTGCTTGGTGATGTGCGCGACCCAGAGGGTGCCGTGGCCGTCGAACTCCAGGTTCTCGCGCCAGTCCAGGAGCGGCACGCCCCCTTCCCGGAAGACCTCCACGCTCACACGCTGCGTGCATGGCTCCGGGGCCGTGGTCACCGAGGCCGCCGGAACCTGCGCCTCGGACGCCGCAACCGGCGTGTGCGCACCGGCGACCAACAGCGCCGACAACACACCTGCCGCCGCAGCCCTCGCACGTCCACGTATCGCCATCGTGCCACCTCCCCATCCCGCGCGGCCGCACGGCGCGGCTGGGCGCGGATCGTTGTGTCGGGCGCGCGTTGGTCATGCGCGCGTGTAGTCATGCGCCAAGTATGGTCCTCCGGTGGGTAGTTGCGGGATGCTCTTTCTAGAAAAAGCTTCTAGTTCTAGTTACATTAGGGTGTCCGTCATGATGCCAACGGGACCGAACCATGTCTCCTAAGCAGCAGCGCGGTGAGGCCACCGTCGACCGCCTTCTGACCACCGCGCTGCGCGTGTACGCCTCATCGGGCCAGCAGGGGTTCACGGTCACCGCGGTCACCGCGGCCAGCGGCGTCAGTCTCGGCAGCCTCTACCACCACTTCGGCAGCTTCGACGGTCTCGCCGCCGCCCTGTACACCCGCTGCCTGGAGCAGCTGTTCGACGAGCTGACCGCTGCCCTGACCCGTACCCGCACCGCCCGCACCGGTGTCCGCGCGCTCGTCACGGCCTACCTTCGCTTCACGCAGGAGCGCCCGGACGCCGCCCTGTTCATCCACGCGTCCGCCTACTCCGGCTATCTCGCGGCCCACGCCGACCAGATCCGCGCGGCCAAGGCGCCCATGCTGGGGGGCATCGTGGACTGGATGCGGCCGCGGATCGAAGCCGGCGAAATCACACCCACCCCCGAGCCCCTGATCGAGGCGCTGGTCATCGGACCCGTTGCCGAGACCGCGCGCCGCTGGCTGTCCAGCACGTACGACATCGATCTCGCCCAGGCCACCCGCATCCTGCCCGAGCGAATCTGGCGGTCCCTGCAACCGGACCAGCCGGACTAGCCGCAATCGCAGCAGCTACAGCAGTCGCAGCAATCGCAGCAACCACAATCGAGGTCACAGGAATCGCCGCAGTTGTCGCAGCACCCCTCGCGCTTCTTCCGCGACCACGGCCCCTCGAAGTGATCGGCGCAGCAGACCTTGCACGTGCAGCACAGCCCGATGGCGACCGCGCAGCCGGCGAGGAAGCCGCGGGGCTTCTTGGGCTGCTGCGGGAACTGCGGCATTCCGCCTTCGCTGCCGGAGCCGCCACCGTGCCCCCCATCGCCGCCACCGGGGCCGCCGGGTGGCACCGGGCCACCGCCGTACGGGGCCTGCGGCGCGTTCAGGTGCTGCTGCCCCTGCATGTACGGGCCGCCGGCCGGCGGCTGCCCGTACTGGGGTGGTTGTCCGAACTGCGGAGGCTGCTGCCCGTACTCGGCCGGCTGGCCGTATCCCGGTGTCCCGTGCCCCTGATGGGAGCAGGTGCCCGTGCCGAAGGCGCGGTCCACCGAGCGCCGGAGTTCGTGCACCAGCAGCACATGCACCAGCGCGGAGTCGGCGAACTCCACATCGCGCAGCGCGAGGCGGATACCGTGCACGGCGTCGTCACACAGTTGGCGGGCCTGCGCATTGGTGGCGCCGGTTGCGGTGAGTGGGTTCCAGGCGCCCTCGGCGGCGTCCGCCGCGCGGTCCTCCACGGCGTCGAGGAGGTGCGCCAGCCGCCCGAAGAGCCGCCCGGCCTCGGCCAGCGGCGCGACGTTGCCGGGCCGGCCCGCCAGCACGGCGGTGTGCGCGAAGGCCGCGGCGGTCGCCGTCTCGGTCGGTTCGGTGATGGCCGTCAGCGGTGTGCCGGGCCCGGCCAGCTCCTCGATGCCCACCTGGCGGTCGACCGCGTCCACGAGTACGGCGGTGTCGAAGCCGAGCGTGGCACCGGTCCGCGCCCCGGCCCGGTCCCAGCCCGCGGCGACCTTGCGCGCGGCGGCGGCCACCGGCCGGCGGCGCAGCAGCCCGTTCCGGTCGGCGACGTGGTCGCGTATCTTCGCCGAGGCGAGGACGAGGGACACCGAGGCCGCGAGCCGCGCGCCCTCCCCCTTCGCCACCGAAGCGGTCCGCATCCCGCGCAGCGGGCAGGGCCCGGCGGTACGGCGCGCGGCGTCCGTCCGGCCGGTCTGAGCGTCCGTCAGCACGGACACGATCAGCCCGTCGTAGTTCGTGACGACCCGGGCGAACTGCCCGTGATCGGCCCGCAACGCGAGGCAGAGACCGCAGAGATGGGCCATCCACTCCGCCTTGAGCCCCTGGGACAGACGATGGGAGCAAGGCCTGACAATTCCGAACACGTGGAAATCCCCCGTAAGACGACGTCGGCACGGTCGGCGTAAGCCAACAGCGGCACGAAATCTACCGGGCGCGCCGCTGACCTGGACACATGCCCCATGCACAGGTCTGGCACAACTGGCATGTCGTCATACGTGCCCGGCGCACGAGGTACACGGACAGGTCCTGGACCCGTGGTGCGTCAGCTCGGGTGCGGACACACCAGGGGTTTGACCGTCGTATGGTCCCTGGCGGCGGCGGTGAGTGCGTCTTCCGCCGACGCCAGGTCGTACCGGTGGGTGATCAGGCGGCCCAGTTCCACTTCGCCGGAGGCCGCCAACGCGATGGCGGTCGGCCAGGTGTTGGCGTAGCGGAAGGTGCCGGTGACCTCGATCTCGAAGTTCTGCACATGGGCCAGGGGCAGCGGGACCGAGTCGCCGCCCATGCCGACCAGTACGGCCCGGCCCGCCCGACCCACGGTCCGGATCGCCTCGTCGACGACGGCCGGGACGCCGGAGCACTCCAGCAGGACATCGGGTTCGAAGCCGGTGGCCGCGAGCCGGGTGGCGCCTGCTTCCACGGTCGCGGTGGCGCCCAACTGCCGGGCCAGTTCCAGCCGTTGGGGTGCGATATCGGTGACGACGACCTCGGTGGCGCCGAAGGCGCGGGCCGTCTGGGCGGCGACCAGTCCGATGGGGCCCGCGCCGGTGACCAGGACCCGGGAGCCGGGGCCGACGCAGCCTTTGCGGCACGCCCACACACCCACGGACAGGGGTTCCAGCAGGGCCGCGGTCTCGGCGGTGAGCTGGTCGGGCACGGGGTGGGCGAAGTCCTCGTCCACGGCGACGTATTCGCACAGGGCGCCGTCGACGGGGGGCGTGGCGTAGAAGGAGACGTCGGGGCACAGGTTGTAGCGGCCGCGGCGGCACTGCGCGCAGCGGGTGCAGGGCACGCCCGGTTCGACGGATACGAGCTGTCCCACCTGGTGGCGGGCCGCTCCGGGGCCGAGGGCGACCACAGTCCCGCCGGGCTCATGGCCCAGGATCATGGGCGCGCGGACGACGAAGTCGCCGATCCTGCCGTGCCGGTAGTAGTGGACGTCGGAGCCGCAGATGCCGACCGCTTCGATACGGACGAGGACCTGACCGGGGCCGGGGCGCGGCACCGGGCGCTCCTGGATCTCCAGCTTCTCCGGGGCACGCAGCACGGCGGCGCGCATGGTGGACGGGAGGTGCGAGGGCAGGGCGGTGGCGGTCATTCTCCGGTCACGGCTCCCATGGTCAGGCCGGTGACCAACCACCGGCGTACGGCGAGGCCGACGAGCATCATCGGGACCACGACGACGGTTCCGATGGCGGTCAGCTGGCCCCAGTCGATGCCGGTCTGGGTGACCAGCTGGCTGGCGGCGATGGGCAGGGTCTGGGTGTGGGGCCCGCCGAGCACCAGCGCGAAGGCGTAGTCGTTCCAGGAGAAGACCAGGCACAGGACGAAGGTGGTGACCAGGCCCGGCCGGGTCAGCGGCAGGATGACGTGCCGGAACGCCTGCCAGTGTGTGCAGCCCGCGACCTGCGCGGACTCCTCCAGAGCCGGGGGCAGTTCGGCGAAGAAGGCGCTCAGCAGCCAGATCGCGAAGGGGAGATTGAAGCTGAGGTAGGCCAGCACGAGTCCGGGCAGGGTGTCGTTCAGCCCCAGGAACCGGAAGATCAGGAAGATCGGCAGCACGACGGCGGCGATCGGGGCCATCCGGGTGGAGATGATCCAGAAGGACAGGTGCTGCTTGCCGCGCATCCGGGTGCGGGCCAGGCCGTAGCCGGCGAGCGCGCCCAGGGCGGTGGCCAGGAGGGCGGAGATGCCGGCGGCCAGGATGCTGTTGTTCAGGTAGGGCCAGAGGCTGTTGGCGCCGCTGAAGAGGTTGCGGTAGTTGTCCAGGGTCGGGACGAACCACACGTCGGGGGTGGGTGCGGTGACGGCGGCCGTGGGCTTGAAGGAGGACAGCAGCATCCAGCCGAGCGGTACCAGCGTCCACGCCAGGGCGACGGCCACGACGACGCGCACGAGGATGCGGGAGGTGCGGGTGCCGCGTTCCAGCGGGCCGGTGGTGGAGGCGGGGGCAGCGGCCGGGGCAGGGGCGGTCATCGGGTCGGCTCCTTCCGTTCGAGAAGGCGGACGAAGTAGCGGGCCACAACGGTGGTGACGGCCAGCATCAGCAGCCCGGTCACGGCCGCGTAGCCGAAGTCGAAGAAGCGGAACGCGGTCTCGTACAGCTGGACCGAGGCCGTCTTGGTGGCGTCCGCCGGGCCGCCGCCGGTGGTGTTCCAGATGATGTCGAAATAGCGCAGCGCGTCCATCGAGCGGATCAGCAGCGCTACCAGCAGCACGGGGGCAATGGAAGGCAGCACGATGTGGCGCAGCGTGCGCGGCAGGCCGGCGCCGTCGAGGGACGCGGCCTCCAGCACCGAGGAGGGTACGGAGGTCAGGCCCGCCAGGGCGATCAGGGCGATGAGCGGGGTCCACTCCCAGATGTCCATCAGCGTCACGGCGGCGAACGCCGTCGTCTTGTCGGCCATCACGTCGCCGCTGTAGCCGAGTTGGCGCAGCAGCCAGGTGTACAGCCCGAAGGTGGAATCGGTGAGGAACCGGCCCAGCAGGCCGACGATGACCGGTGCGACGAACATCGGGAGCAGCAGCAGGCTCATCGCGGCGTTGCGGCCGCGCCGCAGCCGCCACAGGCAGACGGCAAGTGCGGTGCCCAGCACCATCTCGCCGCCCACGGTGAGGACGAAGTACCCGGCGGTGCGCGCCCACGCCCAGGCCGTGTCGGGGTCGGTGAACAGCCGCGCCCAGTTCGCCGCGCCGACGCCGTCAAGGCGCAGCCCGCCGAGCAGGTGGACGCGGGCGAAGCTCATGGCGACCACCGCGGCGAACGGCAGCAGGGAGATGGCGGCGAGCAGGAGCAGTCCGGGGGCCATCATGCGCCCGGTGAAGCCGGGCAGCGGGAGTCCGGCACGGCGGGTGGTGGAACCGCCGCGCTGCTCAGGACCATCCGGACGGTGGGCGGCCGGCGGGCGATCGGTCACCTGGACCCTGGTCGGGGAGGAAGCCATGGTCAACTCACCCAGCCTCGGGCCGTGATGCGGTCGATACGGTCGGCGGCCGCCCGCATCGCCGCGGCCGGGGAGGCGTCACCGGCGAGCATGCGGGACACCTGGGTGTAGATCGCGGTGTCACACTCGCCCCACATGGGGATCTTCGGCCGCAGTCCGATGTTCTGGGTCTTCCAGGCATCCCTCACCGCCTGGGCGGAGAGCATGTTGGGCATCTTCGAGGGCCGGTGCTCGGCCGCGACGACGCGCGGTATCCCGTACACGGAGGTACGGGTCGGGGTGCCGCCGCCCACCTTGCTGGCCAGGTTGGCCAGTTGGCTCTTCGGGGCGGTCGCCCAGTTCAGGAACAGCCAGGCGGCCCGCTGGCGGCGGGCGGGGATGACGTTCGAGATGGCGATTCCGGTGCCGCCGTACATCCCGGCCGAGCGGGCCGGACCCTTCGGCAGCCGGGCGTAGCCGACCTTGCCGGGCATCGCCGCCTCGTTGGAGGCCGCGTACTCGTGCCAGTTGGGGCACATCGCGATCCGGCCGGCCCGGAAGGCGGCGCCGAGGCCGTCCCAGTCCCAGGTACGCGAGCCGGGGTCGGCGATGCTCAGCAGCCGGTCGTAGAACTCGGCCCCCGCGATCGCTTGCTCCGAGCGCAGCAGGCACTTCCCGGGGTCGGTCGTGCCGAAGCGGCCGATCCGTGTGCCGTCGGCGAAGTAGTCGCCGCCGTGGGACCACAGCAGGTTGGAGAAGTCACACATCAGCGCGTCGTGTTGCTTGGCCTGGTGACCGGTGCCGTAACGCACCTCATTCGCCCCGGAGTTGAACCATTCGGCGATGGCGTGGTACTGCTCCCAGGTCGAGTCGTCGGACGGCATCGGGTCGAAGCCGAGGTCGTCCGCCATCCGCTCGCGGTACTTGGCGAACAGATCGGCCCGGTACTGCCACACCATCGTGGGGCAGTCGTAGGGCAGGGCCAGCACCTTGCCCGAGTCCCCGAAACGCCCCGCAGCGTCCAGGTGGGTGGGGATGAAGTCGCCGAATCCGCCCGTCAGTCGAGGTAGCGCGGAATCCTCCTGGAAGCGGCGCAGGTCGGCGAAGGCCGGCGCGTACGGGGCCAGCACCAGGTAAGGGTCCGCATACACCACGTCGTACTCGCCATTGCCGGATGCGAAGTCGAGGGCGACCTTCTGCGCCAGCGCCGACAGCTCCAGCGTCACGATCTTGACGCGGATGCCGGTCAGCTCGGTGAACGGCTTCAGGTCGGCCGCGATCGCGGCGGTCGGGGCGGTGTTCTCGGAGATGAAGTTCAAGGTGGTGCCGGAGTACCGCTTCCAGGGCGCGGCATCGGGCACGAAAAGCGCGTCCGGGCGGCCCGCGCAGGCGGCGAGCAGACCCGACGAACCGGCCGCGGCGGCTCCCCACAACAGGGCGCGCCGGCTCAGCACCGGCGTCGGTGGTCTCGCGGGCAGGAGAGGTGGCATGGCAGTGCGTCCCTTGCGCCGGTTCGACGTGCGCGAACCTCAGCAGGAAGCATTCTTAGCAGAAGAGAGGCGCATTGTTAACATATCTTGCGTGAACTACTCCTCGATCTTATCGTTCATGCATATGGTTAGGGCCCGCACCGCTGGTCCAGCGGTGCGGGCCCCTCGTGCGTCAGACCTGGTCGGTGCGGCGCCTGCGGGTGGCGTGGACGGCGCTCGCCACGGCCCTCAACGGGTGCTGTGCGCGGCACGCCACTCGGGCGCGAGTACCGACCAGATCTCGGTGTCCTGCCGTACACCCCGGTAGAGGTCGTTCTGGCGCTGGACTCCGTCGCGGCTCATGCCCAGCCGCTTGGCCACATTGATGCTCGGTGTGTTCTTGGACGACACCAGCCACTCCACACGGTGCATTCCGCGCTCCTGGACCGCCCAGTCGATGATGACGCGGGCCGCGCGGGTGACCAGACCGCGTCCGGCGGCAGCGGGTTCCAGCCAGCAGCCGGCCTCGCAGTTGCCCTTACCCCCATCGAAAACCCTGAAGAGGACGCCGCCGACCAAGAGCCCGTCGAGCCAGATGCCGTAGAGCCGGCCGGTGTCGGCGGCGGCCTTGTCGGCGTACGACTGGAGCCAGCTCCGCGCGGAGTCGAGGTCGGCTGCGACGTCGGGGAGCCCGACGTGCCGGCCGATGTATTCACGGCCGCGGTCCATGTGGGCGAGGAACTCCTCGGCCTGCCAGGGCTCCAGCGGCCGCAGCTCGGCTCCGTCACCCAGGGATATCGCGAACATCTTCATCCTCCACAGTGGCCGTGCACGGTTCTGGATCTTCGCACGGCCACCTGTGCGTTCCAGTGGTCGGTCCGAGACGCTCGCCCGCCCGTTCTCGCTGTGCCCCTGCCGCCCTACGCATTCGGCTCCGCCCGTGACCTGCCGGACGGGACAGTGTCTAGGTGTATTGATCACGAGCGTTGTTGACACTTGCCGGGCTTGATCATGGCGAAGACCTCCGGTGTGGTGGAGCTGTCTAGGACTGCACCGCAC
>NZ_JBFAIP010000053.1:0-46485 GCF_040654775.1 Streptomyces sp. NPDC050636 | reverse complement strand
CCAATAGCTCCGCTATCGGGCCGCTCCGGCGCCTTGCGATGCACCGCACCAGACGCCGCGGCCTTTCCGACCCTGACCCATCGGACAGACCCTAGACGGGTCCGCCACCGGCACGGCGTAGCATCCGCGCATGCGACCTGCCAGATACAGCGATGAGGATCTTGAGCAGCACTCCCTGCGGCGCCGGGTGCCCGATGACGGGCAGCGGTCCGGGTTCGAGCACGACGTCGACCGGATCCTGTACTCGACGCAGTGGCGGGCGCTGGCCGGCAAGAGCCAGGTGGTGGCGAGCGCCGAGCTGGGCGCGTACCACACCCGGCTGACGCACTCCATGAAGGTGGCACAGCTCGGCCGGCGGATGGCCGAGCGCCTGGAGCGCAAATACGGCGGGCCGAATCCGGCCCTCGTCGAGGCGGCCTGTATGGCGCACGACATAGGCCATCCGCCGTTCGGGCACGCCGGCGAGCTGGCGCTGCGCGCCACGATGGACGAGCTGCACTTCGCCGAGGGTGTGCTGGACAGCTTCGAGGGCAATGCGCAGACCCTGCGGGTGCTGACCTTCCTCGCCGCCCACAAATACCCGGGCCACCGCGGACTGCATCTGACCCGTGCCTGTCTGGACGCGTCCACCAAATACCCGTGGGAGAGGGCGCCGGTCGACCAGGATCCGGCGCGGCATGTGAAGTGGGGCGTGTATGTCGCCGACCGGGAGGCGTTCGCGTGGGTGCGGGCGGGCCGCACCGACACCGCAGTACCGGTCGAGGAACAGGTCATGGACTGGGCGGACGATGTCACCTACGCCTGTCATGACGTCGAGGACTTCTACCGAACGGGCCTGATCCCGCTGGCCGCGCTGTTCCCACCGGACGGGTCCGCGGGTAGCGATACGGAACGGGAGATCCGCCGCTTCCTGGACTATGTGCAGGCCAAGCGGACGCGGGCAGGGGAGGCGTTCGACCGTGAGGCGGCGCTGCTGCTGATGGCGGACATCGGCAAGCGGCTCGCGGTGCACGCCCCGTACAGCGGCAGCCACGAGGACGCGGTCGCGGTCAACCGCCGTACCGCCGACCTGATTTCGTACTTCACCCGCGGGATCGAGCTGGAGGTGGGCGGTACGGCGGCGATCCGGTACGGGGCGCGGCTGGTGATCCCGGCGGAGCGGCGGGCGGCCTGCGATCTGCTCAAGGAACTGGTGTGGTGCTACGTCATCGACCGCCCGGCGCTCGCCACCCAGCAGCACGGCAAACGGCGGGTGGTCAGCGAGCTGCTGCGCTGGAGCCATGACGCCCCCGAGCTGCTGCCGCCGGACCGCACCGAGGAACTGGCGCAGCACGGCGACCGTCTGCGCGCCGCGGCCGACCATGTCGCCTCGCTCACCGAGGACCAGGCGCTGGCCCTGCACCGTCGGCTGTCCGGCACGGGCCTGGGGTCGGTCAACGACAACGTGTGGCTGTGAGCCGGAAACCGGAAAACGGAGTACCGGAAAAGGGAGTACCGGAGAACGGATACATGGCCGCCGCCGTTCTCCGGCCCCGCCCTCGGCTATTCGCCCCGCGGTTTCTTCTCCGGCCGCAGCGCGATACGGCCCAGCACCGCAGCGACGGCCAGTGCGGCCACCGCGATCAGCACATAGTCCGGCACGGCGTTTCCGATCCGCGCCGCCCATTCCTCGACCCGGATTTCGGCGTCCGGGTCGAGAATTCCCGGCAGTGCGCTGGTCCCGTTGAAGACCAGGAACAGGACGCCGATTCCGATGAAGAACACCCCGGACAGCACGGATGTGGTGTGCAACCGCAGCTTTCCGAGGGTGAATTCGCGGCCGCGCAGCCAGCCCCGTGTGCCGAGCTTGAAGCGGTCCCACAGCAGCGCGAGCACGAACAGCGGCAGCGCCATCCCCAGCGCGTAGACGGCGAGCATCGAGGCGCCGTACACCGGCGAGCCACTGACCGCTGTCACCGTCAGTACCGCGCCGAGGATCGGTCCCGCGCAGAAGCCGGCGAGGCCGTAGACACAGCCGAGGAGGAAGGTGGAGGCGGCCGAGCGCGGGGTGATCTTTGCGGCGGCCGCCTGGGCGCGCTTGGAGGCGAAACCCAGACCCAGGATCTGCGCGACGCCCATCGCGATGACGACCCAGCCACCGATGGCGACCAGTAGATCGCGGTGGCCGTTGAACAGCCGGCTGGCCGCCGTACTGGCCGCGCCGAGCGGGACCAGCGTTGTCGCGAGCCCCAGATAGAACACTCCGGTGCGGGCCAGCAGCCGGCCCGGATTCGAGAGCGAGTACGCGAAGAACGCGGGCAACAGCAGCGCGCTGCACGGGCTGAGCAGCGCGAGCGCGCCGCCGAGAAAGGCCGCGAGGTAGCCGATGTCGGTCACTTCCCGGCCCCTTCGCTCTTCTTCGCCGCGGCCGCCGCGGCGTCCTTGATGACCTGCTCGAAGACGTCGGTCTGCATGGCGCCGGCGACCGGCCGCCCGTTGATCAGGAAGGACGGCGTGGACTGCACACCCAGCCCATAGCCCTCCTCCTGGTCCCGCTTCAGCGCGCGCTCGGCACCCTGGCTGTTCATGTCCTTACGGAACTTCTCGATGTCCGGTACTCCGCTCGCCCGCGCCATGTCGACGAGCTTGTCCTCGGCCAGCGCGTCGCCCTTGCGGGTCTTGGCGTACAGCTCATGGTGCAGCTGCCAGAACGTGCCCTGCTGCCCGGCGGCCCAGGCTGCACGGGCGGCCCGCTCCGAGTCGGCGCCGAAGACGGGGAAGTTGCGGAACTCGATCCGCAGCGTGCCCGCGTCGACATACTTCTTGACCAGCTCCGGCTGGGTCTCGCGGGTGAAGCGCCCGCAGAACGAGCACTGGTAGTCGGCGTATTCGACGAGGACGACCGGGGCGTCCTTCTTGCCGACGGCCAGCGCGTCGCCGTCCTCGCGCCGGTTGGTCTGCTTGGCGAGGGCGTCGTACATCTTCTGCTGTCCGGCGTCCTCCGGGGCCGGGCCGGACGCGGCGGCACGGGGTGCGCCGGTGCCGTCGCCGTCGCGGCCGCCCTCGACGGCCTTGCCGACGGCGACGGCGACGGCGATCACGGCCACGACGAGCGCGATGATCGCGCCGATGGCGGCCAGTTTGCGGGTGGGAGAGGCGGATGTGGGCATGCGGAAGCTCCAGTCGTACGGGGAGGGAAGGTGGCCGGGTGCGTCGGCAGCGGCCTATATCCGTAGGACGGGGCGGAGCGAGGTGTGTTCGGTGGCGGGCGAGCTGCCCGTCGGGGGCCGGGCGAGCGCGAACTGCGCGGCTGCGTCGGTGGCGAGCGGCGCCGGGCCGGCGGCGACGGGGGCGAGCGGCTCGCCGCGGTGCGGGGTGGGCAGCGGGACGGACTCATCGGGTGCCGGCGCGTGCCGGCCCGAGCACTTCTTCGGCGTATCGGCCATGGCGATGGGTGCGGCGGCGTCGGGCGCCTGGCCCGAACTCGCCGTCAACACCGCATCGGGTATCTGGCCCGAACTCGCCGTCAACACCGCATCGGGTATCTGGCCCGAACTCGCCGTCAGCGCGGCCTCCGACGACCGGCCCGCCAGCCACGCCTGGTCGCCGCCGATCCGGCACAGCAGCGGCCCGAAGGTGACCGCGAGGAGAAGCAGCAGGGTCATCGCGGCCGACCGGCGCACTTGCTGCATGTCCCCTCCTCCGCGGTACGTGGCGCGAGCATGAACGTCCCATCCTACGGACCGCGCCCGGGCATCCTGAGCCCGGACCGTCCGGCCGCCGCGCCGCGTCACACCCTCCACGCCACGCCGCCGTGCGCGCTCACCACGACCGTATAACCATCGCCAGAAGCGGTTGCACAACCGGCATTCATAAGGCCGGTGGCACAGCTCACCATTGATCACACACCAATAAGTGCCACTACATCCCGACATGCCCGCGTTTGCACCTTTTGGCAAGGTCCTGCCCGAGCTGCGATAGTCGACCGCGGCGCCCCCCGTTACGGACCGGGCCGCTCAAGACCCCGCGGGCACCCCCCTTCCGCCCGCCGGAGGCCGGCACTGGGGCCCGACCCGCGTCACCGCGGGAGGGCCCCAGTCCGCTTCCGGAGTCATGCGGGCGGCGCGCCCCTCAGCGGTCGGTGACCCGGATCTCGAACCAGGTCGTCTTGCCGCGCGGCAGCAGATCCACGCCCCAGCGGTCGGAGAGCTTGTCGACGAGGAAGAGACCACGGCCACTGGTGTCCATTTCCTGGACCGGCATGAGACACGGCAGACCGCGGGACGGGTCGCGCACCTCGATCCGGATCCAGCCACGGCGGCGGAGCATCCGCAGCCCGAAGCAGCGGGCGCCGGTGTGCCGTACGGCGTTGCCGACCAGCTCCGAGACCAGCAGTACGGCATGCTCGGCGAGCTGCGGCGAGAGGGACCACTGCTTCAGCAGGACGGCGGCGGTCAGCCGGCGGGCGATGCCGGCGGACTGGGGGCGCGAGGGCAGTCGGACCTCGTCGAGAGTCGGGTCACCGACCAGTTCGAGTGCCGCGGACGCCGGGCCTCCCGGAGCCGGCACCCTGTCCCTGTCCGCTTCGGGGAGTCCCCAGCCCGCGGCGGCCGTACCGCTCCGCGGCCGCGGCTGCTCCATTCCTTCGAGGCCCGCCATGCCCCCCATCATGGCCGCTACTTGGCCCCTTCGGGGGCGGAACCGACGGAATCCGTTGCCCGGAATCAGCGGTCCCCGCCCCCCTGCGGGACATATGCCAACGGCAGTTAAGGTTCCGGCGCGACCCGACTGACCTGCGACGACCTCT
This sequence comes from Streptomyces sp. NPDC050636, assembly GCF_040654775.1. Taxonomy (NCBI): domain Bacteria; kingdom Bacillati; phylum Actinomycetota; class Actinomycetes; order Kitasatosporales; family Streptomycetaceae; genus Streptomyces; species Streptomyces sp. NPDC050636. Next base: position 41,699 of record NZ_JBFAIP010000053.1, on the reverse strand, counting down.
CGCATGTGAAGGATCAGCGGGCTCGGCCAACAAGGCGCCCTTAAGCCGCAATTAAGTTTTCCGCAATTCGCCCACACGAGGCATAGACTCCCGGCCAAACCTCACGTGTCCCGCCAACACCAGCTGTTTCAGCGGAACTTGGCCTTGCCCGGTCCCTCCTCGACGAAACTGCGCATACCGGTCTCCCGGTCCTCGGTCGCGAACAGCCCCGCGAACCAGTTGCGTTCGATCGTCAGACCGGTGTCGATGTCCGTCTCCAGGCCCGCGTCGACGGACTCCTTGGCGGCCCGCAGCGCCAGTGCCGGACCGGCCGCCAGCCGGGCCGCCCACGCGTGCGCCTGCTCGTACACCTCGGCGGCCGGAACCACCCGGTCGACCAGACCGATGGTGAGCGCCTCGTCGGCCTTCACCTGGCGGCCGGTGAAGATGAGGTCCTTGGCCTTGGAGGGGCCCACGAGGCGGGACAGCCGCTGGGTGCCGCCGGCGCCCGGGATGAGGCCGAGCAGGATCTCGGGCTGGCCGAGCTTGGCGTTGTCGGCCGCGATCCGGAAGTCGGCACAGAGCGCCAACTCACAGCCGCCGCCCAGCGCATAGCCGGTGATCGCGGCGACCACCGGCTTGGGGATCCTGGCCACGGCGGTGAACGCGTCCTGCAGGACCTTGGAGCGCACGATCATGGCCGCATGGTCCATGGCCTGCATTTCCTTGATGTCCGCACCGGCCGCGAACACCTTCTCGCCGCCCCAGACCACGACGGCGCGCACATCGTCGCGGCGGCTTGCCTCCTCGGCCAGCTCGCGCAGCCGGTCCTGGGTGGCGATGTCCAGTGCGTTCATCGGCGGGCGGTCCAGGCGGATGGTGCCGACGCCGTCGGCGACCTCAAGATTCACAGTCATGGTGGAAGGTTAGTCCGCGTTAACGGCATGGGGCCCGGTGCACTTGGTCACAGTGCGCCGGGCCCGCGGGCCTGTCTCCCCGCCGGACCTACTGGCCGGCCTTCCACTTCTCCCAGGAGAGGTTCCAGTCGCTGAAGCCGTTGTCCGGCTGGATCGTTTCATCATGCGAGTTCTTGACGATCACGACATCGCCGACGAGGGAGTTGTCGAAGAACCAGGCCGCCGGGGTGGACTTGTCGTGGCCTCCGCGCGCGTCGAACAGGCCGACGCAGCCGTGGCTGGCGTTCCGCGTGCCGAAGGTCGGCTTGCCCGACCAGTAGTTGCCGTGGATGAACGTGCCGGACGTGCTCAGCCGCATCGCGTGCGGCACGTCCTTGATGTCGTACTCGCCGCCGAAGCCGACGGTGTCGCCGTTCATCCGCGTCACCGGGTGCTTCTCGCTGATCACCAGCTGGCCGTTGTACGTCTCGGTGCCCGGCGCACCCGAGGTGATCGGGATGGTCTTGACCGTCTTGCCGTCGCGGACGACGGTCATCTGCTTCGACTTGGCGTCGACGGTGCTCACCTGGCTGCGGCCGACGGTGAACGAGACCTCCTTGGACTGGGTGCCGTAGACACCCGGCCGGCCCTGGACGCCGTCGAGATCGAGCTTGAGGGTGACCTTGGTGCCGGCCGCCCAGTACTTCTCCGGGCGGAAGTCGAGCCGGTCGTTGCCAAACCAGTGGCCCTCGACCGGGACGGACGGCTTCGCCGTGACCTTGATGGCGTCCTCGACGGCCTGGGGGTCGGTGATCCCCCGGGTGAAGCGGATGGAGACCGGCATCCCGACGCCGACCCGCTGGCCGTTCTCCGGGGTGTACTGGCCGATGAAGGTGTTCTTGGGGACGAGGGTGGTGAAGCGGGAGTGCTCGGCGGCCTCCCGGCCCTGGCCGTCCACGGCTATCGCGTCGACGGTGTACTCCGTCGAGGCGCCGAGGTGGCCGCTCGGCTGCCACAGGGCCCCGCCGCCGGATATCTTCCCCGCCACCGCATTGCCCTTGCCGTCCTTGACCTTGACGGACTTGAGCTTGCCCTTCTTGGCGGTCACCTTCAGCGCGCCGCTGGTGGCGACGTCGTCCGCACCGTCCTTGGGCGCTATCGTGACGGCCGCCTGCGAGGCGGACTTGTCGGCGCCCGCCTTGCCGGCCGGCTTCTTGCCGTCGTCGCCGTCATCGCCACCGCATGCGGTCACCAGCAGCAGCATGGAGGCGACCAGCGAGGCAAGGGGCAGCGCGAGCGGCGCCCGTCCCTTGCGTGGCCACCGCCGCCGGCGAGCCGGCTCCCCCGATATCGGCTGCACGTTCACGACTGGCCCCTTTCCCCCTCGCACGGCCCGCGATCCCCCGCGCGCGGATGCGTACAGCGCGCGCTTGCCGTTAGATAACCACACCGCAGTGACAGTGAACTCCCCGCCACTGTCACCGTTTAGTCCCAAGTGCAAGGCGTGGGGCGCGGGCCTACGGACGGTAGCGAAGTGGCGGTCTGATTCGTCCGGAAGTCGGCCGAATTCAACCGGCCCCGCGAGGACGGATCGCCACAGCGCGGAGCCGGATCAGCGCAGCGCGGAGCCGGCCCGCCAGCGCGCCCACGACATGTTCCAGCCACCGAGACCGTTGTCGGGCGCGACCGTACGGTCCTGCGAGTTCCGCACCTCCACGGTGTCGCCGACGATCGAATGGGCGAAGAGCCAGCCGGCCGGGGTGTCCGGGCCGCCGCCCCGGATGTCCTTGAGCCCCACACAGCCATGGCTGGTGTTGAGGCCGCCGAAGATGGCGGGCGGCGCCCAGTAGTTGCCGTGCAGAAAGGTCCCGGACCGGGTGAGGCGCATGGCGTGCGGGACGTCCTTGATGTCGTACTCGCCGCCGAAGCCGACGGTGTCCCCGTCCATCCGCGTCACCGACTGGCGGGCCAGGATCACCATCTTCCCGTTGTAGGTGGGGTTCGCGGCATTGCCCGCGGTGACCGGCAGCCTCGCCAGCACCCGGCCGGACCGGCGCACCGTCATGGTGTGCCGGGCGGCGTCAATGGTGCTGATCTGATCCCGGCCGACCCGGTAGCGGATCGTCTTGCGCTGCGTCCCGTAGGCGTCCGGTCCGGCCTTCACATCGCGCAGCCGCAGATCGACGGTGATCACGGTGCCCGGCTTCCAGCGCGTCCGGGGCCTGAAGTCCAGCCGCCGGGAGCCGAACCAGTGGGCGCCGATCTCGACGGCGGGCCGGGCGGTGACCCTGATGCCGCGTTCGACGGCCGCGCGGTCGGCGATCCGCCGGTTGAAGGTCAGCGAGACGATCATGCCGGTGCCGACCCTGGTGTTGCTCTCCGGCGTGTAGAAGCCGATGAAGCGGTGCGGGGGCACGAAGGTGGTGAAGGTGGTGTGGCGTGCGGAGCGGCGGCCCTCACCGTCCAGCGCCACCACGTCGACGGTGTACTTCGAGCCGAGCGCGAGGCGGCCGGAGGTCGGCCGCCAGGTCAGTCCGTCCGGCGAGATCCGGCCGGCGAGGGGCTGCCGGCCGACGTCCCCGGCGCGTCCGGCGACGTCCCCGGCCCTCCGGACCTCGACCCGCTGCAGCCGCCCGTCCGGCACCCGGACCTCCAGCCGCTCCCGGGCCCCTACACCGCGCGCGCCATCGTCCGGGACGATCCTGATCGCCTCTGCCGCGGAGCGCGGTCGGCCGTCGACGAGCATGCCCGAGGGGGCGCAGCCGGCCAGCGCCGCCGATCCGGCGAGCACGGTCACGACGATCACAACGGCGGCGCGGGTACGGCGGGACCGGCTCCCGGCCCGGCTCCGCGCCCGCGTCCCCTCTCGTCGCGCCGGGCCCTTCGCCCGGCCCTCCTCATGGACGGTCATATACCGAATTGTGCCTGATGATGCGTCAGTTACGGGTGATGCCCTGAATCGGTATGTCACGGAGGGTGTGCCGGGCGCCCGCTCCTAGGGCCTGTCCGAGCGGAAGCGTGAGGCAACGCCCGGTTGCGGGAAGAACAACGGAGAGGGCGGAGACACACGCACGGCCGGGACTCCCCCGGCCAACGCTGGAGGTGCCCCCAGGCACGGGCCGCCGCCCGAATGAGCCATGAGCCGCAGGAGGCCGGCACGTGTCGAGCGCACCCCAGCAGGAGGCAGCACAGGACGGACCGGATGAACGGCGCCGGCAGGGCGGGCCGAACGGTCCGGAGGGGGACACGGTGCGGAGCGGGCCGGAGCTGAACGGCCGGCCGGTCCCCTCGCGCGCCGCACCCGCCACCGTCCGTCCCGGTAGTCCGACCCCCCTCGGGGCCCGATACCGCACCGGGCCCGACGGCGTCGCGGGCACCAACTTCGCCCTGTGGGCGGGCGGCGCCGAGGCCGTGGAGATCTGCCTCTTCGACGACGAGGAACACGAGACGCGCCATCCGCTGACCGAGCTGACGCATGAGATCTGGCACGGTTTCCTGCCCGGCGTACGCCCCGGGCAGCGTTACGGCTACCGGGTGTACGGGCGGTGGGACCCATGGGCGGGCGCCCGCTGGAATCCGGCCAAGCTGCTCCTCGACCCGTACGCACGGGCCGTGGACGGCGACTTCGACGGCGGCGCGGAAGCCACGGCCCCGCACCCCGCCCTGCCCGCGGAGCTCTACGGGCATGTCCGCGACTGGCCGCAGCAGCAGGTCGCCGACACCGTGCGCGACGACCGCGACTCGGCGCCGTACGTCCCCAAGGGTGTGGTGGTCGGCGATGACGCCGCCGACGGCTTGGGGGACGACGAATGGCGGGACGACCGGCGCCCCAAGACCCCCTGGCCGGATTCCGTGCTCTATGAGCTGCACGTCCGCGGCTTCACCATGCGTCATCCCGGTATCCCCGAGCGGCTGCGCGGCACCTACGCCGGGCTGGCGCACCCCGCCGCCCTGGAGCACCTCACCCGGCTCGGGGTCACCGCCGTGGAGCTGCTGCCCGTCCATCAGTTCGCGCACGAGGACCACCTGGTGCGCCGGGGGCTGCGCAACTACTGGGGCTACAACTCCATCGGCTACTTCGCGCCACACGCCGCATACGCCGCCACCGGCACCCGAGGGCAGCAGGTCGGTGAATTCAAGCGGATGGTGCGGGCGCTGCACGATGCGGGCATCGAAGTGATCCTCGACGTCGTCTACAACCACACCGCGGAAGCCGGCGAACTGGGCCCGACGCTCTCCCTCCGGGGCATCGACAACCGCGGCTACTACCGCCTCCAGGGCGACGCCCGCCGCTACGCCGACTACACCGGCTGCGGCAACACCCTGCACGTCGTACAGCCCCATGTGCTGCGGCTCATCACCGATTCGCTGCGCTACTGGGTCACCGAAATGGGCGTGGACGGCTTCCGTTTCGACCTCGCGGCCGCGCTGGCCCGCTCCATGCACGACGTCGACATGCTCTCCCCGTTCCTCGCCGTGATCGCCCAGGACCCGGTACTGCGCCGCGTCAAACTGATCGCCGAGCCCTGGGACGTGGGCTCCGGCGGCTATCAGGTCGGCGCCTTCCCGCCCCTGTGGACGGAGTGGAACGACCGCTACCGCGACACGGTCCGCGACTTCTGGCGCGGCGCCCAGCCCGATGTGCGCGATCTGGGCTACCGCCTGTCCGGATCGAGCGACCTGTACGCCTGGGGCGGCCGCCGCCCGTACGCCTCGGTCAACTTCATCACCGCCCATGACGGTTTCACCCTCCGCGACCTGGTCACCTACGAGCACAAGCGCAACGGGGACAACGGCGAGGGCAACCGCGACGGCACCCACGACAACCGGGCCTGGAACTGCGGCGCCGAGGGCGAGAGCGACGATCCGGCCGTCAACGCCCTGCGCCGCCGCCAGCTCCGCAACCTCCTCACCACCCTCCTGCTGTCCACCGGCGTCCCGATGCTGGTCGCGGGCGACGAGATGGGCCGCACCCAGCACGGCAACAACAACGCCTACTGCCAGGACAACCCGACCAGTTGGCTCGACTGGTCGCTCCTCGGAGACCCGCAGTGGCGCCCGCTGGCCGACCTCACCGCCCGTCTGATCGCACTGCGCCGCACCCATCCCGTACTGCGCCGCCGCGCCTTCTTCTCCGGCCGCCCGCAGCAGCTCGGCGGCCTGCGCGACCTGGCCTGGTTCAACGCCGAGGGGACGGAAATGACCGAGCGGGACTGGTACGCACCGGGGGCCACGCTGAGCATGTACCTGTCCGGCAACGACATCTCGCAGCGCGACGCCCAGGGCGGCCGCATCGTCGACGACAGCTTCCTCGCCGTCCTGCACGCCGCCGCGTGCCCCCGGCCCGTCACGCTCCCCGGCCCGCCCTGGGCCCAGACGTACGAACTCCTCGTCGACACCGCGGAGGAGCAGCCGACGGCGGATACCCGGTACAAGGCCGGCATCACCATCACCGTTCCGGGGCGGTCGGTGCTGCTGTTCCGGGCGGATCCCGGCTGACGGGCGACGGTTTCGCCTTCGCCTCCGGCTTCGGCTTCGGCATCGGCATCGGCATCGGCATCCTGCCCGGCAAAAAACCGCGTGAGCATTGTCAGTGGTGCGGCTTACGCTCGCGAGTGATGGCCGATACCGCGCAAATGACGCCCCAGACCGACCGGACCACCCCCTCACGCCGCTCCGCAGTGCGCTCACTGCTGCGCCTGTGGCCCTTCGTCCGCCCGGTGCGGACGCGGTTGTCCCTGGCCGCGTTCGTGGCGGTGATCGCGTCGTGCATAGGGCTGGTCATTCCGCTGGTGCTCAAGTGGCTGGTGGACGGTCCGGTGGCGGAGCGCGATCCGGGCGGTACGTGGCTGGGCGGCGGCTATCTGCTGCTCCTCGGGATTGCCGAGGCGGCCCTGTTCGGGATACGGCGGGTGCTGGTGGCACGGCCCCTGGCCGGTGTCGAGGCGGCGATGCGCGAGGCGCTGTACCGCCATGTCCAGCGGCTTCCGGTCTCCTTCCACGACCGCTGGACGTCCGGCCAGCTGCTGTCGCGCGGCACCACCGACCTTCAACTGGTGCGGATGTTCCTCGCCTTCCCCCTGACGTTCCTGCTGGTCAACGGCGCGACGATCCTGGTGGGCTGTGTACTCCTGCTGGTGCAGCGGTGGTCGCTCGGACTGGTGCTGCTCGCGCCGGTGCTGCCGCTGATGGTGATGTGCTCGGTCTTCGAGGCGAAGTACGCGGTCGGGGCGCGCCGGGCCCAGGACCAGGTGGGTGATCTGACGACGGTGGTCGAGGAGTCGGTGCTCGGCATCCGGATCATCAAGGGCTTCGGACGGCATCGCAGCCAGGCCCGCGCCTTCAAGGAACTGACGCACCAGCTGCGTACCACCGAACTGCACAAGGCGCGGCTGCTGGCCGCCATCTGGTGTGTCATGTCGATGCTGCCGGAGATCGCCATCGGCGCGACCCTGGTGATCGGCACGGTTCAGGTGGCCGACGGCGCGCTGTCCGCGGGCACGCTCGTCGCGTTCCTGTCGACGGCACTGGCGCTGCGCTGGCCGGTGGACTCCATCGGCTTCCTGCTGGCCATGAGCAACGAGGCGGCGACGGCCACGGACCGGTATTTCGAGGTCATGGACGAAGCCGCGGTGCGGGACGAGGCCCGTGCCGGGGAAGCCGGGAGCGAGGCGGCCGGCGGCCGACGGACGCCCGGAGCGGGTGAACGCGCCGCTGGACGGGCGTCCCCCCGCGCCCCTGAGGCGTGCGGGAGCTCCGTCGGCGGGCTGGTCTTCGACGGTGTGGAGTTCCGGTATCCCGATGCGGCGACGGACACCCCGCCGACCCTCCGGGGCATCGATCTGCACATCAGGCCGGGCGAGACGATGGCGCTGGTGGGAGCGACGGGCAGCGGGAAGACCACGCTCACGGCGCTGGTGCCCCGGCTGTACGACCCCACCGCGGGCCGGATCACCGTAGACGGCCGGGACCTCGCGACGCTCAGCCGGGACGAGGCGCGGGCGCTGGTCGCGGTGGCCTTCGAGGAGCCCACCCTCTTCTCGGCGACCGCGGCGGAGAACGTCCTGATGGGCGCGGAGGACGCCCAAGAGGCCGATGTGATACGGGCGTTACGGGTCGCGCAGGCCGACGGCTTCGTCCATGCCCTCCCCGAAGGCACCGCCACCCAGGTCGGCGAGCAGGGCCTGAGTCTCTCCGGCGGGCAGCGGCAACGGCTCGCCCTGGCCCGCGCGGTGGTCGGCCGGCCGCGCTTCCTGATCCTCGACGACCCGCTCTCCGCACTCGACGTGCACACCGAGGCCCTGGTGGAGGCCGCCCTGCGGCAGGTCCTGGCGAGCACCACCGCCCTGGTCGTCGCCCACCGGCCGTCCACGGTCCTGCTCGCCGACCGGGTGGCCCTGCTGTCCGGCGGCCGGATCACCGCCGTCGGCACGCACCACGAACTGCTCCGGGACAACCCCGAGTACGCCGTCTTGATGTCCGGCGAACCGGACCGCGACGGCCGCGTTGCCCATGAGTGCGCACCGGAACACAGCGACCACGACCAGGGCCGCGGCGACACGGGCCGCCGCGAGGGGGAGAGCGTCCGATGACGACCGCCGCGACCGGCCTGCCGGCCGATGACCACGAGGGCAGCCAGGCGCACGGCAACCACGAGGGCGAGGACGCCCCACAGCCGCCGCCCGAATCCGACGCGTTCGAACGGGACGTGCTCCCCACGCCCAAGGGCGCCTCGCGTTCCCTGCTGAGGTCGTTGCTGGCGCCGCACCACGGCCGTGTCTGGGTGACCGCCGTGCTCCTCCTGATCCAGCAGATCGCGGTGCAGGCCGGCCCGCTGCTGGTGGCGTACGCGATCGACCACGCCGTACCGGCGCTGCGGGCCGACGACTACGGTCCGCTGATCTTCGTGGCGGTGGCGGCCGCGCTGTGCGCCATGGCGTCCGGCGGGCTGCAGTTCGCGTTCATCAGGATCTCGGCCCGGGTCAGCCAGGACGCCCTGCTCGACCTCCGCGGCCGGATCTTCCGGCACGGGCAGGCGCTCAGCCTGGACTTCCACGAGCGTTATACGTCCGGCCGGCTGATCTCCCGGGCCACGACCGATGTGGAGTCGCTGCGCGAACTCCTCGACGAGGGCCTGCAAGAGCTGATCACGGTCGTTCTCTCGACCGTCTTCATCACCGCGACGCTGGTCTTCCTGGACGGGGGTTTCGGCGCCGCGGCCATCGCCTCCGCCGGGCCGCTCTACCTCCTCGTACGCTCCTTCCAGCGCCGCTCCCAGCGGGTCTACAGCACGAAGTCCACCGCGATCGCGGCCGTCATCGTGAAGTTCACCGAGACCATCAACGGCATCCGCCCGGTGCAGGCGTTCCGCCGCGAGCGGCCGAACGACGCCGCGTTCGCCCGGCTGAACCACCACCACGAGCGGATCAACGGCTCCGCCACCCTGGAGATGGCCCGGTATGTCGTCTCGTCCCGGCTGGTGGCCAACTTCGCGGTCGCCGCGATCGTCCTGTGGGGCGCGTACCGCGTCGCCTCCGGCGGTCTCGCGCTCGGTGTGCTGGCCGCCGCGGCGCTCTATCTGCGCCGGCTGTACGACCCCATCGACCGGCTGGGGATGTTCCTCAACTCGTACCAGTCCGCGGCCGCTTCGCTGGAGAAGATCGCCGGGCTGCTCGCCCAGCGGCCCGGCGTCCCGGAGCCGGTGGAGCCGGTCGCGCTGCCGGCCGTGGCGGCCGGCCGGCCCGGCCGCGAGGTCGACTTCAGCGGCGTCCGCTTCGCGTACCGCTCCGGCGGCGAGGTGCTGCCCCGCTTCGACCTGACCCTCGCGGCCGGTTCGACCGTCGCCGTGGTGGGCGCCACCGGCGCCGGCAAGTCCACCCTCGCCAAGCTGCTGGCCCGCTTCTACGACCCCACCGAGGGGCGCGTTCTGCTCGACGGTGTCGACCTGCGCGATCTGTCCACCGCAGAGCTGCGCCGCGGCGTCGTGATGGTGACCCAGGAGGCGTTCCTGTTCTCCGGCACGGTCGCCGAGAACATCGCCGTCGGCCGCCCGGACGCCACCCGCGCGGAGATCGAGCTGGCCGCGAAGGCCATCGGCGCGCATGACTTCATCACCGGCCTGCCGGACGGCTACGACACCGACGTCCGCAAGCGCGGCGGCCGCATCTCCGCAGGTCAGCGACAGTTGGTGGGCTTCGCCAGGGCGCTGCTCGCCGATCCCGCGGTGCTCATCCTGGACGAGGCCACCAGCTCGCTGGACATCCCGGGCGAGCGGGCGGTGCAGCGCGCCATGAGCACCGTGCTGCTGGGCCGTACGGCCGTCGTCATCGCGCACCGCCTGTCGACGGTCGAGATCGCCGACCGGGTCCTCGTCATGGCCGACGGCCGGATCGTCGAGGACGGCCCCCCGTCCGAACTGATCGCGGACCGCGGCCGTTTCGCGGCGCTGCACGAGGCGTGGCGGGAGAGCGTGAGGTGAGGACCGGGTGAGCGTCGGGTGAGGACCAGGGGGGAAGGCGGGCGGTCGATGCGCAACGGCTCCGGCTCATGGTGCTCGCCGGGCGTCCGCGCCCTCGGCCACCGACTGTCCGTCATCCGAACACGAATTTCGCGCAACGGACGGTTTCCGGCCAATTAATTGAAGGGAGCCTGACAATCGCGCGTCTGAGGTGGGACTCTTCCCGGCAACCGCCGCGGGGACCCCCACAGCGCTTCTCCCCGCGACGTCACCTGTACGTCTCCCCCCACACGCTCCATGAGTTCTGCCTCGCTCTGCCCGGTCGGCCGCTTCGCCGCCCGGTCCCCCTCGGCCGCACCGTCGAGTCGCGGCCACCGCAGAAGGAGTCAGTGTGAGACGCACCCCCCATAGACGCGCCGTAGCGACCGGCGCGTTGGTCGCCGTCACGGCGATGCTGGCCGTCGGCGTGCAGGCCGGCACCGGCACGGCGGCCGCCCCCCGGCCGGGCACCACGCATGCCACAGCCGACCCCGGCGCACTGCCGGCCAAGCTGTCCCCGTCCCAGCGTGCGGAGCTGATACGGGCAGCCGGCGCCACCACCGCCGAGACCGCGAAGCTGCTGAAGCTCGGCGCGAAGGAGAAACTGGTCGTCAAGGACGTCACGAAGGACGCCGACGGCACCACGCACACCCGCTACGAGCGCACCTACGACGGGCTGCCCGTCCTCGGCGGCGACCTCGTCGTGCACCAGAGCAAGGGCGGCGCCCTCAAGGGCGTCACCAAGGCCGTCCGCGCGCAGCTCAAGGTCGCGGGCACCACCGCGAAGGTCAAGCCGGCCGCGGCCGAGGCGAAGGCCGTCAAGTCGGCGCAGGCGCACGGGTCGAAGCAGACCGCGGCCGCGAAGGCGCCGCGCAAGGTGGTCTGGGCCGCCGACGGCACACCGGTGCTCGCGTACGAGACCGTGGTCGGCGGGCTCCAGGACGACGGCACGCCCAACGAGCTGCATGTCATCACGGACGCGACGACCGGCGCCAAGATCTTCGAGTACCAGGGGATCGAGAACGGCACCGGCAACAGCCAGTACAGCGGCAAGGTCACGCTCGGCACCGCGCCCTCGTACACACTGACCGACACCGGACGCGGCAACCACAAGACCTACGACCTCAACCACGGCTCGTCCGGCACCGGGACGCTGTTCTCCGACGCGGACGACGTGTGGGGCGACGGGACTCCGCAGAACGTGCAGACGGCCGGTGTGGACGCACACTTCGGTGCCGCGCTGACCTGGGACTACTACAAGAACGTGCACGGCCGCAGCGGCATCAGGGGCGATGGCGTCGGGGCGTACAGCCGGGTGCACTACGGCAACAACTACGTCAACGCCTTCTGGAGCGACAGCTGCTTCTGCATGACGTACGGCGACGGCAGCGGCAACGCCAATCCGCTGACGTCCATCGACGTCGCGGCGCACGAAATGACGCACGGCGTCACCTCCGCCACCGCCAACCTCACCTACAGCGGTGAGTCCGGCGGACTCAACGAGGCCACCAGCGATATCTTCGCGTCCGCCACGGAGTTCAACGCCAACAACCCCAGTGATGTCGGCGACTACCTCATCGGCGAGAAGATCGACATCAATGGCGACGGCACCCCGCTGCGCTACATGGACAAGCCCAGCAAGGACGGCGCGTCCAAGGACTCCTGGTATTCCGGCATCGGCAATATCGACGTCCACTACTCCTCAGGGGTCGCCAATCACTTCTTCTACCTGCTGTCCGAGGGCAGCGGCCCGAAGGACATCAACGGCGTCCACTACGACAGCCCGACCTCCGACAACCTGCCCGTCCCGGGCATCGGCCGGGCCAACGCCGAGAAGGTGTGGTTCAAGGCGCTCACCCAGTACATGAGCTCCAACACCAACTACGCGGCGGCGCGCACCGCCACACTGTCCGCGGCCGCCGACCTCTTCGGGCAGGGCAGCGCGACGTACAACACGGTCGCCAACACCTGGGCGGCGGTCAACGTCGGCTCCCGTGTCCCGGGGGACGGCGGCGGCACCGTCTTCGAGAACACCACCGACGTGCCGATCCCGGACGCGGGCACGGCGGTGACCTCGCCGGTCATCGTCAGCCGCAGCGGCAACGCGCCCAGCGGGCTCCAGGTGGCGGTGGACATCGTGCACACCTACCGCGGCGACCTGGTCATCGACCTGCTCGCCCCGGACGGCACGGCGTACCGCCTGAAGAACTCCAACGCCAACGACTCGGCGGACAACGTGAAGGCGACCTACACCGTCAACGCCTCCTCGAAGGCGGCGAGCGGCAACTGGAAGCTGCGGGTCCAGGACGTTTACGCCGAGGACAAGGGCTACATCAACGGCTGGAAGCTCACCTTCTGACGAGGCGACAACACCTCAGCGTCACCTTGGTGTGACAGAGGGGAATCGACACCTCGCAAACCACCACAAGTCGCCCGCTAAGGCGACAAGTTGGGCGTCGTCCCGGACGTTGGGGGCGGCGCCCAACTCCGTTATACGGACAACGATCTTCACTCCACGAACCATTTTCAGCCAACCTGCGAAAACCCTCCTGACATGCACGCGTTCGAATGGCAGTCTTCCCGACGCATGTCACACCCGCATCGCTTTGCACCCCCACCACTTGGCAAAGTTGAAGGAGCACGCGTGACCCCCCGCATATCCCGTAAGACCCGTGTCACCGGTACCGCCCTCGCCGCCGCGGCCCTCCTGGCCGCCGGCATCACCGTTGGTACCGCGGGCGCTTCGACCACGCAGACCAGCGAGAAGAGCGCACTGCCGATCAAGCTGAGCGCCTCGCACCGTGCAGAACTGCTGCGTGACGCGAGCGCCGTCAAGGCGCAGACCGCCAAGGAGCTCGGCCTCGGCTCGCAGGAGAAGCTGGTCGTCAAGGACGTCATCAAGGACGCCGACGGCACCACGCACACCCGCTACGACCGCACCTTCGCCGGACTCCCGGTCCTGGGCGGCGACTTGATCGTGCACACCGCCAAGGGCGGCGCCGTCAAGAGCACCACCAAGGCGACCGGCAAGTCCATCAAGGTGGCCTCCACCACCGCGAAGATCGCCGCCTCCGCCGCCGCGAAGTCCGCGCAGGGCACCGCGACCAAGACCATCAGCGCGAAGGGTGCCGACGCGCAGACCCCCACGAAGGTCGTCTGGGCCGCCTCCGGCACGCCCGTCCTCGCCTACGACACCGTCGTCAAGGGTGTCCAGAAGGACGGCACGCCCAGCCGGATGCACGTCATCACCGACGCCAACACCGGCAAGAAGCTCTTCCAGTACGACGACATCCACACCGGCAAGGGCGAGAGCCAGTACAGCGGCAGCGTCGAGCTGGGCACCACCAAGGAAGGCAACAAGTTCACGCTGACCGACGGTGAGCGCGGCAGCCACAAGACCACCAACCTGGAGAACAGCGAGAACGGCGAGGGCAAGCCGTTCTCGGACGACGACGACGCGTGGGGCACCGGCAAGCCCGACGACCCGCAGACCGCGGGCGTCGACGCGGCCTACGGCGCGGGCGTGACCTGGGACTACTACAAGAACGTGCACGGCCGTGCGGGCATCAAGGGCGACGGCAAGGGCGCCTCGTCCCGCGTCCACTACGGCGACAGCTTCGTCAACGCCTTCTGGGACGACAGCTGCTTCTGCATGACGTACGGCGACGGCGAGGGCAACAAGAAGCCGCTCACCTCCCTCGACGTGGCGGCCCACGAGATGTCGCACGGTGTCACCTCCGCCACCGCCAACCTGGAGTACAGCGGCGAGTCCGGCGGCCTGAACGAGGCCACCTCGGACATCTTCGGTACCTCGGCCGAGTTCTACGCCAAGAGCGAGAAGGACCCGGGCGACTACCTCATCGGCGAGAAGATCGACATCAACGGTGACGGCACCCCGCTGCGCTACATGGACAAGCCCAGCAAGGACGGCCAGTCGCAGGACAACTGGGACTCCAACACCGGCGGTCTCGACCCGCACTACTCCTCGGGCGTCGGCAACCACTTCTTCTACCTGCTGTCCGAGGGCAGCGGCCCGAAGGAGATCGGTGGCGTGAAGTACGACAGCCCGACGGCGGACGGCTCCAAGGTCGAGGGCATCGGCCGGGACAAGGCCGAGAAGATCTGGTTCAAGGCCCTGACCGAGTACATGACCTCGACCACCGACTACAAGGGCGCGCGCGAGGCGACCACCAAGGCCGCCACGGACCTCTACGGTGCGGACAGCGCCGAGGTCAAGGGCGTCGACGCCGCGTGGACCGGTGTCGCCGTCAAGTGACGCGTCGCCCGACACGTCGCCGGCCATCACACCGGCCGCAACGCACTGAAGGCTCCGGGGTAGCGTGACCCCAAGAGCGGGCGGTGTCCGGACTCCCTCCGGGCACCGCCCCGTTGCGTGACGGGGACGCTCAACGGGGGGCGCGTGACGGGGGATTGGCGATGAGCCGGATGATCAGGGTGTTGCTCGCCGACGACGAGACGATGATGCGGGCCGGCATCCGGGCGATTCTCGGTGCGGTGGCCGATATCGAGGTCGTCGCGGAGGCGGCGGACGGCCACGAGGCGGTCGAGCTGGCCCGCGAACACCGGCCCGACGTCTGCCTGCTGGACATCCGTATGCCGCGGCTGGACGGCCTGGGCGCCGCCGCGGAACTCGCCGGCGCGGTCCCCGGAACGGCCGTCGTGATGCTGACGACCTTCTCCGAGGACGAGTACATCGCGAGCGCCCTCGGCTCCGGCGCCGCCGGATTCCTGCTCAAGTCCGGCGACCCGCGGGAGCTGATCGCGGGTGTACGGGCCGTCGCCGAGGGCGGCGCCTACCTCTCGCCGTCCGTCGCGCGGCGCGTCATCACGCAGCTGGGAGACGGGCAGCTGAGCCGGGGCGTGGCCGCCCGTGCCCGGGTCGACGGGCTGACCGGACGCGAACGCGAGGTGCTCGGCCTGGTCGGCGCGGGACTGTCCAACGCCGAGATCGCGGAGCGGTTGTTCCTGGTCGAGGGCACCGTCAAGGGGTATGTCAGCGCGATCCTCGCCCGCCTCGGCGTCCGGAACCGCGTCCAAGCGGCGATCCTCGCGTACGAGGCGGGCCTGGTCCCCGCATCGTGACCACTGTCCTCCCGGCCGGCTGGCGCGCACGCCTCCCCGGGCTCGGTATATGGCTGATTCTTTGCGTTGTACCGGCCAGCGCGTTCAATGGCCCGACCGACCTCCGGCTGTGGGCGACGGCGGCCGCCGCCTTCCCCTTGCTCGCCGTGGCCGTACTGCTGCGCAACCGCCTGCCCCTGGTAGCGGTGGCGCTCCCGGTCGCAGCGAGCCTGGTGGTCTCCAGGGACCTCTTCACCCCCGTGTACTGCCTCGCACTGGCCGTATTCGGCTATCTGGCCGGCGTACAGATGGCGCGTGCCCGCCCCGCGCTCTGGTTCTTCACCGGCATCGCGGCCGCCGGACTGCCGCTGAGCGCGCTCCTCGACCGCACGGTGTGGCCATGGTTCTCCCTTCTCCTGACACTGCTGCTCAATGTGGTCCTGCCGTGGCTGCTGGGGCGCTACCGCCGCCAGTACCGCCAACTGGTCCGCACCGGCTGGCAGCTCGCCGAGCGGATGGAGCACGAACAGCAGGCCGTCGCCGACCGCGCCCGGCTGCGCGAACGCGCCCGGATCGCCCAGGACATGCACGACTCCCTCGGCCACGATCTGGCGCTGATCGCGCTGCGGGCCGGGGCACTGGAGATCGGCCCGCGGCTGGACCCGGACGGCCGGGCGGCGGCCGGTGAGCTGCGGGAGGCGGCCGGGACGGCGACCGAGCGGCTGCGGGAGATCATCGGCGTACTGCGCACGGACGACGAGACGGCGCCCCGTTCACCGTCCGACGAGAGCGTGGCGGCAGTGGTGGACCGCGCACGGGCGTCGGGGATGACGGTGACGCTGGAACAGACAGCGGAAGGCGCGGGCGAGGAGCCGGCCGCCGGCTCCGGACTCCCCGCCATGACCGGGCACGCCCTGCACCGCGTCGTCCAGGAATCGCTGACCAACGCCGCCAAGCACGCCCCGGGCGCGGCCGTACGGGTGCGGATCGTACGGTCCGCCGAGCAGCTGCACATCACGGTGGCCAACGCCCCGCGGCCCGCCGGGCCCGCACCGGCCGCGGTCTCCGGCGGCAGCGGGCTCGTCGGGCTGGACGAACGGGTCCGGCTGGCGGGCGGCGCGCTGCACACCGGGCCGACGCCCGAGGGCGGTTTCACGGTCTCGGCCCGGTTGCCGACGACCGGCAACGCACCGCCCTCGTCCGCCGGCCGGCCGCAATCGACCGCAGCGGCACGCGAGTTGGCCGCCGAGCGGCAGCAAGTACGGCGGCGGCTGCGGCAGACGGTGGCCGTGCCGCTCGCCGTCATCGCCGCCCTGCTCGTACTGATGGGTGTCTTCGCCCTGGTCAGCCCGTCGTGGACGGTACTGGACCGGGCGGTCTACGACGGCCTTGGGATCGGCACGCAGCGCACGAAGGCGGAGTCCGTACTGCCGTTCTTCGCGCTGGACGCCCCTCCGGTCGACACGCCGCCGCCCCCGCGCGGCTGGTCGTGCGTGTACTACAGCGTCCGCGAGGGATCCAATTCGGCCTACCGTCTCTGCTTCGCCGACGACCGGCTGGTCGGCAAGGACATCCTGGAGCGACGGGGCTGAGGGGGCTGCCACGCCACTCCCCTCAGCCCCTCACCCCCTCGCCCCTCACCTCCAGCGCGATCTCGGCGTCCCAGCAGGGACGTTCGGCCACGCCGTCCCCCACCCCGTCGGCGATCACCGCAACAGCACGCCCGGCGCCCCGCCCGCCTCCCCCGTCGACTCCGCAGGCAGAGCGACCAGGCCCGGCTCCGCGCCGGTCGCCAGCAGCCGGTGGGCGGGCAGGATGCGGACGGTGTAGCCGAAGGAGCCGGTGCGGTCCAGGGCGAGCGGGCCTTCGTAGAGGTGACCGCCCGTGAGGTCGGGTCCCGCGGTGGGTTTGAGCGGTACGGCGGTGGCGTCGGTGATCCGGTCCGAGCCGTCGACCCGGCCGGAGACGACCTGCACCTCGACATCGTCGGGGGTGAGGGCGCCGAGCGTCACCCGGACCCGCAGGGCGAGGGCGGCGCCCAGCTCCCCGCTGCCGTCGGGCTGCCCGGCGGGCGCGCCGGTCTCCACATGGTCGACCGAGACCCGCGGCCAGGCGGCCCGTAACCGCGCCTTGTAGTCGGCCAGTTCGCGGGACGCGTCCGGAGTCAGGGCGCGATGGGCATGCGCGGCCGGGGCGTAGAGCCGGTCGACGTACTCGCGCACCATGCGTCCGGCGAGCACCTTGGGCCCCAGGGTGGTCAGCGTGCGACGGACCATTTCGACCCAGCGGCCCGGGACCCCGGCGTCGTCGCGGTCGTAGAAGCGCGGCGCCACCTGCTCTTCCAGCAGCGTGTAGAGGGCGTTCGCCTCCAGGTCGTCACGCCGGTCGTCGTCGGTGGCGGCCCCGTCCGCGGTCGGGATGGACCAGCCGAAGTCCGGCTCGTACCACTCGTCCCACCAGCCGTCCCGCACGGACAGGTTCAGCGCGCCGTTGAGGGCCGCCTTCATCCCGGAGGTGCCGCAGGCCTCCAGCGGCCGCAGCGGGTTGTTGAGCCAGACGTCGCAGCCGGGGTAGAGCTTCTGGGCCATCGCCATGCCGTAGTCGGGCAGGAAGACCAGCCGGTGCCGGACGCGGGGGTCGTCGGCGAACCGCACCAGCTCCTGGATGAGCCGTTTGCCGCCCTCGTCGGCAGGGTGGGCCTTGCCCGCGACGACGATCTGGACGGGGCGTTCGGGATGCAGCAGCAGTTCCGTCAGCCGTTCGCGGTCACGCAGCATGAGGGTGAGGCGCTTGTAGGACGGGACCCGGCGGGCGAAACCGATCGTCAGGACGTCGGGGGCGAGCACCCCCTCGATCCAGCCAAGCTCCGCGGTGCCCGCGCCGCGCTGCCGCCACGAGGTGCGCAGCCGTTCGCGGACCTCGGCCACCAGTTGTTCGCGCAGGGTGCGGCGCAGCTCCCAGATGGCGGCGTCGGGGATGCCGGCGACCGCGGCCCAGCGCTGCGACCCGCCGACGGTCAGCGCTTTCTCGGTCCGGCCCGCGCCGACCTGGCGCGCGCCGAGCCGCAGCACCTCGGGCGCCACCCAGGTCGGCGCGTGCACCCCGTTGGTGACGGAGCTGATCGGCACCTCGTCGGCGTCGAATCCGGGCCACAGGCCGGCGAACATCTCCCGGCTGACCTGTCCGTGCAGGGTGGAGACGCCGTTGGCGCGCTGGGCCAGCCGCAGCCCCATCACGGCCATGTTGAAGAGGCCCGGTTCGCCGCCCGGGTAGGACTCGCGGCCCAGTTCGAGGACGCGCTCGGGGTCGATGCCTGGCAGCTCGGCGTCGTCGCCGAAGTGGCGGGCGACCAGTTCGCGGTCGAAGCGGTCGATGCCGGCGGCGACGGGAGTGTGCGTGGTGAAGACCGTGCCGGCGCGTACGGCTTCCAGGGCGGCGTCGAACTCCGCTCCCCCGTCGGCGAGTTCACGGATGCGTTCCAGGCCGAGGAAGCCGGCGTGGCCCTCGTTGGTGTGGAAGACCTCGGGCGCGGGGTGGCCGGCCAGCCGGCAGTACGCGCGCACCGCCCGTACGCCGCCGATGCCCAGCAGCATCTCCTGGAGCAGCCGGTGCTCGCTGCCGCCCCCGTAGAGCCGGTCGGTGACATCGCGCTCACCGGGGCCGTTCTCCTCCACATCGGAGTCGAGCAGCAGCAGCGGGACCCGGCCGACCTGGGCTTGCCAGACGGCCGCGCACAGCCGGCGGCCGCCGGGCAGGGCGAGCGTGACCTGTGCGGGTGTGCCGTCGAGCTCCCGCAGCATGGTCATCGGCAGCTCGTTCGGGTCGAGGACCGGGTAGTGCTCCTGCTGCCAGCCGTCGCGGGACAGCGTCTGCCGGAAGTAGCCGTGCCGGTAGAGAAGGCCGACGCCGATCAGCGGGACACCGAGGTCGCTGGCGGCCTTGAGGTGGTCGCCGGCGAGGATGCCGAGGCCCCCGGAGTACTGGGGCAGCGCGGCGGTGATGCCGAACTCGGGCGAGAAGTAGGCGATGGCGGCGGGCCGGCCCGGGTCTCCGCCGTCGGCCCCGCCGCTCACAGGGTCTTCCTGGTACCAGCGGCGGCCGCCGAGGTAGTCGTGCAGATCATCGGCGGCGGCGGTCAGCCGGCGCAGAAAGCGGCGGTCCGCGGCCAGCTCGGCCAGCCGCTCGGCGGAGACGGCGGCGAGCAGCCGTACGGGGTCGGCACCCGCCCGCCGCCAGCCCCCGGGGTCGACGGACTGGAACAGCTCACGGGTCTCGGGATGCCATGACCAGCGCAGATTGCGCGCCAGGTCGCACAGGGGTCGAAGGGGTTCGGGAAGGACGGGACGCACGGTGAATCGACGAATGGCCTTCACTCCTCGACCGTAGCGGCGCCGCGCCCCCGGCAACCAGCACGCGCCCAGGACACGCCCCGGACATGCCCCGACTCCCGTACTCGCGCGTCTGCCGATATGGCCGAATCCACACCCTGATGCGCTCTTGTACGGACCCCCTCCTGGCGAGAGGCTGCGGGAAGCGCCGACGGGCCCCGGCGCGGCACCGGACAACCGCACACCGCAACTCCGCTGTGTTCACACCGAGTTGAGGAGGCGACGCCGAACGTGTCAGCGCTGCGCAGGGCCCGCCCGCGCGGGATCCCGGGCCGTCCCGGCGGATCACTGCGTGCCCGTGGTTACGTACCAGTAGTTCGCATACAACCGGATTGCCCGGCCGCCACCCGAGGAAGACTCAGCCAGTACGCCGTCCCCCGCTCACGTTCCGCACACGGCCCGGCTCTCCCCCACTCTCGAAATTCGCTCGACCGGGGGGACCCCCGTCCCGCCGCCAACCGAGTGAAAGCGGACAGAAGCGCCCATG
Organism: Streptomyces sp. NPDC050636; assembly: GCF_040654775.1. Taxonomy (NCBI): domain Bacteria; kingdom Bacillati; phylum Actinomycetota; class Actinomycetes; order Kitasatosporales; family Streptomycetaceae; genus Streptomyces; species Streptomyces sp. NPDC050636. The sequence goes on along the minus strand of NZ_JBFAIP010000053.1, from coordinate 21,371 downwards.
CGCGCGCCCCGTCCACCTGCCATGGAGCGGATACAAAGGACAAAATCCCTGCAAAGCGTCACGAGCCCCTGGTGAGCCCATGATCGGTCGCATCCCTGTTCTGGACATCCGCCCGCAGATCGATTGCGGCCGCCGCCCGGCGAAGGCGGTGGTGGGCGAGACGTTCGAAGTCTCGGCCACCGTCTTCCGCGAAGGCCATGACGCGGTGGGCGCCAATGTGGTGCTGCGCAACCCTGCCGGCCGCTGCGGCCCCTGGACCCCGATGCTGGAGCGGATGCCCGGTACCGACCGCTGGAGCGCGGAGGTCACCCCGAACGTCGAGGGCCGCTGGACATACACCGTCGAGGCCTGGTCCGACCCGATCGCCACATGGCGGCACCATGCCACGATCAAGATCCCGGCCGGCATCGACTCCGAGCTGGTGCTCGCCGAGGGCGCCGCGCTCCACGAACGGGCGGCCTCGGACGTCCCCAAGAGCGACGGCCGGGAGCCGGTGCTCGCCGCCGTGGACGCGCTGCGCAACGACGGGCTGCCCGCAGCCACCCGACTCGCCGCGGCGCTGTCCCCCGAGGTCACCGACGCGCTGGAGCGTCATCCGCTGCGCGAACTGCTCACCGTCTCGCGCCCGATGCCGCTGGTCGTCGAGCGCCGGCGGGCCCTGTACGGCTCGTGGTACGAGCTCTTCCCGCGCTCCGAGGGCGCCGCCACCGCACCGGACGGGACCCTCGTCAGCGGCACCCTGCGCACCGCCGCCGAACGGCTGCCCGCCGTCGCCGCGATGGGCTTCGACGTGGTCTACCTGCCACCGGTGCACCCCATCGGCACCGCCTTCCGCAAGGGCCCCAACAACGCGCTGTCCGCGGGCCCGGACGACGTCGGCTCCCCCTGGGCCATCGGCTCCGCCGACGGCGGCCATGACGCCCTCCACCCGGGCCTGGGCACCTTCGAGGACTTCGACCACTTCGTGCACACCGCCCGCGGTCTGCGGATGGAAGTGGCCCTGGACTTCGCGCTGCAGTGCTCCCCCGACCACCCCTGGGTCGTGCAGCATCCGCAGTGGTTCCACCACCGCGCGGACGGTTCCGTCGCCTACGCCGAGAACCCGCCGAAGAAGTACCAGGACATCTACCCCATCGCCTTCGACGCCGACTTCCGCGGACTGGTCCGCGAGACGCTGCGGCTGCTGCGCTTCTGGATGGCGAAGGGCGTACGGATCTTCCGCGTCGACAATCCGCACACCAAGCCGGTGGCCTTCTGGGAGAAGGTGATCGCCGACATCGGCCGCACCGACCCGGATGTGCTGTTCCTCGCCGAGGCGTTCACCCGGCCCGCGATGCTGCACACCCTCGCCCAGGTCGGCTTCCACCAGTCGTACACCTACTTCACCTGGCGCAACACCAAGCAGGAGCTCACCGACTACCTCACCGAGCTGTCCGGCGACAGCGCCGCCTACCTGCGGCCGAACTTCTTCGTGAACACCCCGGACATCCTGCACGCCTACCTCCAGGAAGGCGGCCGCAGCGCCTTCGAGGTACGCGCCGTCCTGGCAGCGACGCTCTCCCCCACATGGGGCGTCTACGCCGGATACGAGCTGTGCGAGGCGGCTCCCGTACGCCGCGGCAGCGAGGAGTACCTCGACTCGGAGAAGTACCAACTCAGGCCCCGTGACTGGGAAACGGCGGCCCGGGAAGGGCGCACCATCGCGCCGCTCATCACCGCGCTGAACCGCATCCGCCGCCGGCACCCCGCCCTTCAGCAGCTGCGCTCGCTGCGCTTCCACCACGTCGACAACGACGCGGTGATCGCGTTCTCCAAGCGCGCCGGGCACGGTGCCGGGAGCGACACGGTGCTCACGGTGGTCAACCTCGACCCGCACCACACCCAGGAGGCGACGGTGTCGTTGGACATGCCGGAACTCGGCCTCGGCCGGCACGATTCCTTCCCGGTGCGCGACGAGCTCACCGGCGACACCTACCACTGGGGCAGGGACAACTATGTGCGCCTGGAGCCGGGCCGTACTCCGGCGCCCGCTCACGTGCTGTCCCTGCGACCGTCCTCACCGATCGGAGGGTCACCCAATTGATCGTCAACGAGCCTGTCCCCGACAAGTTCGAGGACACACCGGCGAAGGACCGCGATCCCGACTGGTTCAAACGGGCCGTCTTCTACGAAGTCCTGGTGCGGTCGTTCCAGGACAGTAACGGCGACGGCGTCGGTGATCTCAAGGGCATCACGGCAAAGCTCGACTATCTGCAATGGCTGGGGGTGGACTGCCTCTGGCTCCCGCCGTTCTTCAAATCCCCGTTGCGGGACGGCGGATACGATGTCTCCGACTACACCTCGGTGCTTCCGGAATTCGGTGACCTGGCCGACTTCGTGGAATTCGTCGACGCCGCCCACCAGCGCGGCATGCGGGTCATCATCGACATGGTGATGAACCACACCAGCGACCAGCACCCGTGGTTCCAGGAGTCGCGCACGGATCCCGAAGGGCCGTACGGCGACTATTACGTCTGGGCGGACGACGACAAGCAGTACGCCGACGCACGGATCATCTTCGTCGACACCGAAGCCTCCAACTGGACCTTCGACCCGGTGCGCAAGCAGTACTACTGGCACCGCTTCTTCTCCCACCAGCCGGACCTCAACTACGAGAACCCGACGGTCCAGGAGGAGATGATCTCCGCCCTGCGCTTCTGGCTCGACCTGGGGATCGACGGCTTCCGGCTCGACGCGGTGCCGTACCTCTACGCCGAGGAAGGCACCAACTGCGAGAACCTGCCCGCCTCGCACGCCTTCCTCAAGCGGGTCCGTGCCGAGATCGACGCGCACTATCCGGACACCGTGCTGCTGGCCGAGGCCAATCAATGGCCCGAAGACGTCGTCGACTACTTCGGCGACTACGCCGTGGGCGGCGACGAATGCCATATGGCGTTCCACTTCCCGGTCATGCCGCGGATCTTCATGGCGGTACGCCGCGAATCGCGTTACCCGGTATCGGAAATCCTCGCCAAGACCCCGGCGATTCCGTCCGGCTGCCAGTGGGGCATCTTCCTGCGCAACCATGACGAGCTGACCCTCGAAATGGTCACGGACGAAGAACGCGACTACATGTACGCGGAATACGCGAAGGACCCCCGGATGCGCGCCAACATCGGCATCCGGCGGCGGCTCGCCCCGCTGCTCGACAACGACCGCAACCAGATCGAACTCTTCACCGCTCTGCTGCTCTCCCTGCCCGGCTCGCCGATTCTTTACTACGGCGATGAGATCGGCATGGGCGACAACATCTGGCTCGGTGACCGCGACGCGGTGCGCACCCCGATGCAGTGGACGCCGGACCGCAATGCCGGCTTCTCCTCCTGCGACCCGGGGCGGCTCTTCCTCCCCACGATCATGGACCCGGTCTACGGCTACCAGGTCACCAACGTCGAGGCGGCGATGAGCTCGCCCTCGTCGCTGCTGCACTGGACCCGCCGGATGATCGAGATCCGCAAGCAGAACCCGGCGTTCGGGCTCGGTAGCTACACCGAACTGCCCTCCACCAACCCGGCGGTGCTGGCCTTCCTGCGGGAAGCGGAAGGCACCGGCGGCGCGGACGACGACCTGGTGCTGTGCGTGCACAACTTCTCCCGCTTCGCCCAGCCGACGGAGCTGGACCTGCAGTCGTTCAACGGCCGCCACCCGGTGGAACTCATCGGCGGCGTCCGCTTCCCGGCAATCGGTGAACTCCCGTACCTGCTCACCCTCGCGGGCCACGGGTTCTACTGGTTCAGGCTGCGCAAGAACCCCGCGTAGACAGGTACGTCCAACGGGCGGACCCGACCGGGCGCGGGGCCAAGAATCCGCCCGTACGCGGCCGGACGGCGCGTACGGGCGTTTTTTGACCTTTCGCTCGGGCAGTCTCCCTATTACCGCACGGGCCGGGTGGGCCATCGTCGGTCCTCCCGGCTCGGAGGACCGCCACGCAGCGGACGCGACACCACGCCGGAACACCGCTGCAGGACGGGGCGATCCTCGCTTGCACCTCCCCCGGACTCCGTCTGGGGGTAACCCCACCGTGCCGCCGCACAGTCAAGGCCGTATTCCGGGACACTTGCCCTATCTGTCGTGTGCCCGGGGAAAGGACGCGACGCCATGTCGGACACCGCCTCGACCCGTGCCACCCGTAACACCCCTGACCGCCCGCTCGTCGCCGCCCCCGATCTGCTGTCCTCGCTCGTCCCGCTGCTCGCCGCATGGGTGCCCCGCCAGCGCTGGTTCGCCGGCAAGGGACGGCTGATCACCGGCTTCACCCTGGTCTCGGCGACCGAACTGCTGCCGTGCTCCGCCAACGGCAGCGCACCGGGCCTGCTCCAGCTGCTCGTCCGCACCCAGCAGAACGCACCGGCCGGCCGTACACCCGCCGCCGACTGCTATCAACTCCTGCTCGGTGTACACCCCGCGCTGCCGCCGCAGCTGGCACCCGCGGCGATCGGCCGCCCGGCCGGCGGCCCGCTGCGCGGCCGCACCATCTACGACGCGCTGCTCGACAACCGGCTGTGCGGGCTGCTGCTGGAGCGACTGCGGATGCCCGGCCGGATCGGCGCACTGCGCTTCCGCCGCGAACCGGACAGCGACATTCCGTCCGGGCTGGCGGCCCGGCCGATCGCCGTCGAGCAGTCCAACTCCTCGATCGTGTACGGCGATACGTTTATTCTGAAGGTTTTCCGGCGGATCGCGCCCGGCATCAACCCGGATCTGGAACTGCCGCGCGCACTGGCCGACGTCAAGTGCGCACGGGTGCCCGCACCGGCGGCGTGGTTCGAGGCGGACGCCGCCGAGGACGGCGGGGAGGCCACCACACTCGGGGTGCTCCAGCCGTTCCTGCCGGGCTCGGCGGACGGCTGGCAGCTGGCGCTCAACGCGCTCTCGGTACGGGCCGACTTCACCGGCTCGGCGCGGGCGCTCGGCCATGCCACCGCCGAGGTGCACACCGCGCTCGCCCAGACCCTGCCGACCACCGAACTCCGGCGCCCGCAGCTGGAGGCGATCGCCGCCCGCATGAATGAGCGGCTGGACGCCACCGCCCGTGCGGTACCCGTGCTCCAGCCCTACCGCGCCCGGCTGCGCGCCGCCTTCGACGCGCTCGCCGCGGTCGGCCACGACGGGCGCAGCTGGGCCGCCCAGCGCATCCACGGCGATCTGCACCTGGGCCAGACGCTGCGCTCCGCCGAGGAGGGCCGCTGGTCGCTGATCGACTTCGAGGGCGAACCGGCCCGCCCACTGGGCGAGCGGCGCCGGCCGCAGCCCGCGCTGCGCGATGTCGCGGCGATGCTGCGCTCCTTCGACTACGCGGCGCGCAGCGGGCCGGCCGGCAGCGATCCCTGGTCACAGGAGTGGGCGCGGCGCACCCGCGACGCCTACTGCCTGGGATACGCCGAGGCCGGCGGGCTCGATCCGCGCTCCGCACCCGAGCTGATGCGCGCGTACGAGACCGACAAGGCCGTCTACGAGGTGCTCTACGAGGCCCGCCACCGGCCCGACTGGCTGTCCGTCCCGATGGCCGCGATCCGTCGGCTGGCGGCGGCCGGGGAGCGGCTGGAGGGGATAGATGGCCTGGGTGGGGGTGCCGGGCAGTCGTCGGGGGACTCGCGGTGGGCTCCGTCGCCGCGGTCGTCCGCCTCGGCCCGGTACTCCGACTCCCCCGGCTCCGCCGACTCCACCGGATCGGACGGAGCCAACGGACGCGGGTGACCGGTGCCCGGCCGCTCCCCCTCGGTCCGACCCGATGACCGTCCCCGAGGAGGCTCCTCTCTTGAACCCTCCCCCAGCGGAAGCAGGGGGATTCCTGGCTCACGTCGCCTACCCCTCAGCGAGAGTGCAGGTCTTACACGATCAACACCAGCCGGGTTGGAACCAGCCCGGTTGCCCCGAAAGACAAGGAGGTTGCGCGTGCTTGGTTCTCGCAACGCACGGTGTGCAGCTTACCCGTTTCTTGCCCTGCTCCGCAGGGGTCCTTTTGCTCCCCCGGCCGAAGCCGGGGGCATCCTCGGAGGTTCCAGGTGACCACCCGTCCGCCGTCCCGCCGCACCACTTCCGACACCGCGCCTGCCAAGGCCGCGACCGACGCCCCCGCGGCGGGGCGGCCCGGCCGCACGTCGACGTCCCGGCCATCGGCCGACAAGCCCAGCACCAGGTCCACACCGGCCACCACCCCGGGCCCCACCGCCGGGGCAGCCGACGCCACCGAGACCGCGCCCGCCGCGACAGCCACCGCAGCCGCCTCCGTCTCCGCGGCCACGGCGACCAAGTCCGGGGCCGAGACCGAGACCGCCACAACGGCCCCCGCCGCCAAGCGTTCCTCCGCCCCGCGCCCACCCGCGCCCCGGGCCGCCGAGCCCGCGCATGCGGCCTCCCGTACCGCCGGCAAGCCGGCGGCCCGCTCCCGTGCCGTGAAGCCGAAGGCCGCCAGCCGCGGCGTACGGGTCGCCACCCCGCTGTCCGACGAGGACCAGGGGCGGCTGCTCGCCGGCGCACATCACGATCCGCACGGCCTGCTCGGCGTGCACCCCGTGCGCGGCGGGCTGCTCTTCCGGGTCCTGCGCCCGTACGCGAAGAGCGTCACCGTGCTCGGCAAGGGCCTGCGCACCACCCTGCACCCCGAGGGCGACGGGCTGTTCGCCGGAGTGCTGCCGCTGCGCAAGATCCCCGACTACGAGCTGCTGGTCGAGTACGACGACAACACCCTGACGGTGCGGGACCCCTACTGCTTCCTGCCCGCGCTCGGCGAGCTGGATCTGCATCTGCTCGGCGAGGGCAGGCATGAGCAGCTCTGGCACGCGCTGGGCGCCCGGACCATGGACCACCAGGGCGTGACCGGCACCCGCTTCACGCTCTGGGCGCCCAATGCCCTCGGCGTCCGCGTCGTCGGCAACTTCAACTACTGGGACGGCACCGCCTTTCCGATGCGCTCACTGGGCTCGTCCGGTATCTGGGAGCTGTTCCTCCCGGGCATCGGCGAGGGTGAGCTGTACAAGTTCGAGATCACCCGGCCGGACGGCTCCCGGACCGTACGCGCCGACCCGATGGCGCGGCGCACCGAGTGCCCGCCCGCCAACGCCTCGGTCGTGGACGAGTCGCACTACCGCTGGAAGGACGCCGCCTGGATGGCGCAGCGCGGCGAGCGCCCCGTGCACGAGGCACCGCTTTCCGTCTACGAGGTACACCTCCCTTCTTGGCGCCCAGGCCTGACCTACCGCCAGCTGGCCATGCAACTCCCGTCCTACGTCAAGGACTTGGGGTTCACCCATGTGGAGCTGATGCCGGTCTCCGAGCATCCCTTCGGCGGGTCATGGGGCTATCAGGTGACCGGGTTCTACGCACCCACCGCCAGGATGGGCACCCCGGACGACTTCAGATTCCTGATCGACGCGCTGCACCGGGCCGGTATCGGCGTACTGATGGACTGGGTCCCGGCGCACTTCCCGCGCGATGACTGGGCGCTGGCGGAGTTCGACGGGCGGCCGCTGTACGAGCACGGGGACCCGGCACGGGCCGCGCACCCGGACTGGGGCACCCTGGAGTTCGACTACGGCCGCACCGAGGTCCGTAACTTCCTGGTCGCCAACGCCGTGTACTGGTGCGAGGAGTTCCATATCGACGGCCTGCGGGTGGACGCCGTGGCCTCGATGCTCTACCTCGACTATTCGCGCGAGGACGGCGGCTGGACACCGAACGTCCACGGCGGGCGGGAGAATCTCGATGCAGTCGCCTTCCTCCAGGAGATGAACGCGACGGTCTACCGCCGCTGCCCCGGCGTCGTCACCATCGCCGAGGAGTCCACGGCCTGGGACGGCGTCACCCGCGCCACGCATCATGTCGGTCCGGGCGGATTCGGCGGCCTGGGTTTCGGTCTGAAATGGAACATGGGCTGGATGCACGACTCCCTCGTCTATGTGTCCAAGGAGCCGGTGCACCGTAAGTACCACCACGGTGAGATGACCTTCTCCATGATCTATGCCTACTCCGAGAACTATGTGCTGCCGATCTCCCACGACGAGGTGGTGCACGGCAAGCGCTCACTGGTGTCGAAGATGCCCGGTGACTGGTGGCAGCAGCGGGCCAACCACCGGGCGTACCTCGGCTATATGTGGGCCCACCCAGGCAAGCAACTCCTCTTCATGGGGCAGGAGTTCGCGCAGGGTGCGGAGTGGGCGGAGAGCCATGGCCCGGACTGGTGGCTGCTGGACCCGTCGTACGAGGCGGAGTCGGACCACCGGGGCGTACGCGATCTCGTCCGCGACCTGAACCTGCGCTACGCCGCCACTCCCGCGCTCTGGGAACGGGACACCGACCCGGCCGGATTCTCCTGGATCGACGGGGATGCCGGCGAGGACAACGTCTTCTCCTTCCTGCGCTTCGCCGCCGACGGCGCCCCCCTGATCGCGGTCACCAACTTCTCGCCCGTCGTACGCCACGCCTACCGGCTCGGCGCCCCCGACCACATCCCCGCCTGGCGCGAGGTCCTCAACACCGACGACCCCCGCTATGGCGGCAGCGGCGTCGCCAACCCGGACGTCCTCAAGGCCGAACCGACCCCCTGGAACGGCCGCGCCACCTCCATCGCACCGGTGCTCCCCCCGCTGGCGACGATCTGGCTGCGACCGGTCTGAGGGAGGGAATCACGGGCGGGTGCTGTCGCCGCCCTCCCCCGCCGCGGCGGCACTCGGGCCCGCCGCCACCCCGCCCGGCCTCAGACGGACTCCGAGGCCGGGCGGAGGGCGGTACGCAGAGCGTCCACCGAAGCGCGCCATTCCGGGCCGCTCGCGGAGTCGTCCCACAGCTCGGCGATCTCGGAGTCCGCCGCGAGCACCCGCTCCAGGGCCCGGACCGCCAGCCCGGCCAGTTCCTCGGACGGCTCGCCTATCGCCCCCTTGGGCCCGTACACCACATCGACCGGGCGCCCGCCGGGGCGGCCCGCCGCGACCAACGCGGCGGCGGCCACGGCGACTTCCCCCTCCGGCGCCTCCAGATAGTCGCTCTCCTCGACGGCGGCGGACAGCGCCGCACGGATCGCGGCGAGCCGCTCGGCCCCGTCCGCCAGGTCGTCCAGATCACCTGCGAAGTCCGCCGCGGCGTCGCCGCCGAACGGATCCGTCCCCCAAGTACCCATGACTTCCCCCTCGTTCCTGGCCCCTCGTACATGGCCGCAACCGGCCCTCACCGGCTGCTGATCTGCCATCAACTGAATGGTGCCAGGCACCACTGACAATCGGCCTCGGACAGCCATGCCACGGAGGAAAACCGCAGGTCAGAGGAAGTTTGAGGGGTCAGGGGCGGCCGGACGGGGCCGCCGGGGATCGCCGGGCACCGGCCCCCCCCGGCGACGACGAAGGGGCGGATGCCTCGCGGCACCCGCCCCTCCCCTGTTCGCCGGGTCTCGGACCATGACGTCGGTCCGAGGTGTCGGTCCGTGACATCGGTCCGAGGTGTCGGCCCGTGACGTCAGACCTTCGCCGACGCCTTCGCCCCGCCGTCCCGCGGCCCGATGACCTCAGCGGTGGGCGCCTCGCCGGACGCCTCGCCGTGCCCGTCGACGGAGAGCGTCTTCTCGTCGAACGGCACCCGGCCGGACAGCACTTCCGCCGCCCGCGCCTTGTCGATCTCCTTGGTCCAGGTGCCGACCAGGACCGTGGCCACCGCATTGCCCGCGAAGTTGGTCATCGCACGGGCCTCGCTCATGAAGCGGTCGATGCCGACGATCAGGCCGACACCGTCGACCAGTTCGGGGCGGTGCGACTGGAGGCCGCCGGCCAGCGTCGCCAGACCCGCACCGGTGACGCCCGCCGCGCCCTTCGACGCGATGATCATGAAGACCAGCAGTGAGATCTGCTGGCCGAGCGAGAGCGGATCGCCCATCGCCTCGGCGACGAACAGCGAGGCCATCGTCAGATAGATGGCGGTGCCGTCGAGGTTGAAGCTGTAGCCGGTGGGAACGGTGATGCCGACCACCGGCTTGCTGACGCCCAGGTGCTCCATCTTCGCAATCAGCCTGGGGAGTGCCGACTCCGAGGACGACGTGGACAGGATCAGCAGGAATTCGCGCGCCAGGTACTTCAGCAGCAAGAAGATGTTGATGCCGGCGACCAGCCGCAGCAGCGCGCCGAGCACCAGGAAGACGAACAGCAGGCAGGTGGTGTAGAAGCCGATCATGATGACGGCCAGCGTCTTCAGGGCGTCCAGGCCGGTCTCGCCGACCACCGCCGCGATGGCGCCGAAGGCACCCACCGGCGCCACCCACATGATCATGGAGAGCACCCGGAAGACCAGCTTCTGGATGTGCCCGATACCGCGCAGCACCGGTTCGCCGGCCGAGCCCATCGCCTGCAGCCCGAAGCCGGCCAGCAGCGCCACCAGCAGCGTCTGGAGCACCTCGCCCCCGGTGAAGGCGGAGACCAGCGTGGTGGGGATCATGCCGAGCAGGAAGTCGGGCAGGGACTCGCCGCCGCCCTCCGTCTGGGCCTGGCCCGCGTGCCGGACGGACTCGGTCAGATGGAGACCGGAGCCGGGATCCAGGATGTTGCCGACGACCAGGCCGATGGCCAGCGCGACGGTGGACATCACCATGAAGTAGCCGAGGGCGAGTCCGCCCACCGCGCCGACCTTGGCGGCCTTACGCACCGAGCCGACGCCCAGCACGATGGTGCAGAAGATGATGGGCGAGATCATCATCTTGATGAGGTTCACGAAGCCGGTACCGAGCGGCTTGAGCTGGACGGCGACACCGGGGGCCGCGAAGCCCACGATGATGCCCAGCAGCACGGCGCCGATCACGGCGATATAGAGGAAATGGGTGCGGTCCCGCTTCTTCGGCGCGGTCTCCTTGGTGATGCCCCCGGACGGCGGGGTCTGTGCAGCCACGGCTGCCTCCTCGGTATACGGCTGTGCGCTGATCTGCGGCTCTGTCGCACAACAAGTCCCGGCGACTATGCACTCCGCTGTGGCGTGCGTCACCCTTGCGTTCATTTCGTTCATGCAAAAGTGACCGTGCAGACTGTTATGTATGCGACTCCCCCGTCCCCGGCCTCCCCGGAGGCTGCGCGGCCCCCGCAGCCTCGCCGGGCAGCTCTTCGCGATGCAGGCCGTGCTGGTGGCGGTGGTCGTCGTGGGCTGCGCCGTCTTCGCGTATCTGAGCGCGGGACGGCAGGCGGAGGAGACCGCGCGGCGGCAGGCGACCGCGGCGGCCACCGCCGTCGCCGACTCGCCCGCCGTGGTGGCGGCGGCCCGCTCCAAGGACCCGACGGCCGCGCTCCAGCCGTACGCCGAGCGGCTGCGGCGGGACGCGGGCGTCGAATTCGTCGTGGTGATGGCCCCGGACGGGACGCGCTGGACGCACCCGCAGCCGTCGGCGATCGGCGACAAGTACCTAGGGCACATCGGGCCCGCGCTGCGCGGCGAGATCTTCCCCGAGACGCACCGGGGGGTCCTCGGGCCCTCCGTACGGGTCGTCGCGCCGGTCCATGACCCGCAGCGCGGCGGTCGGATCACGGCGCTGGTCAGCTCCGGCATCACCATCAAAACGATCAGCGAGGAGCTGCGTGAGCAGGTGTTCGCGCTGGCCGGGGTCGCCGCGGCGGCGCTGGCGCTGGGCGGCCTCGGGACGTACGTGATCAACGCCAGGCTGCGGCGGCACACCCACGGGATGAACGCCGCCGAGCTCAGCCGGATGCACGACTACCACCAGGCGGCGCTGCACGCGGTGCGCGAGGGGCTGTTGATGCTGGACGGGCAGCGCAGGGTCGCCCTGGTCAACGACGGCGGGCGGGAGCTGCTCGGGCTCTCCGACGACGCGGTGGGCAGGGTCGTGACGGAGCTGGGGCTGCCCGCCCCGCTGACCGAGGCGCTGCTCGCACCGGGACCGCGGGTCGACGAGCTGCACCTCACCGGCGAGCGGGTGCTCGTCCTCAACTCCGCGCCGGTCTCCGGCGGCGAGCACCGCGGCAGCGTCGTCACCCTCCGCGACCACACCGAACTCCAGGCGCTCTCCGGCGAGTTGGACTCGGTACGCGGCTTCGCCGAGGCGCTGCGCTCGCAGGCCCACGAGGCCGCCAACCGGCTGCACACGGTGGTGTCGCTGATCGAGCTGGGGCGGGCCGAGGAGGCGGTGGAATTCGCCACCGCGGAGCTGGAGTTGGCGCAGGCGCTGACCGACCAGGTCGTCGGCGCGGTCGCCGAGCCGGTACTCGCCGCGCTGCTGCTCGGCAAGGCCGCGCAGGCCAACGAGCGGGGCGTCGAGCTGACCCTCACCCCGGACAGCCGGATCGACGACGGGCTGCTCCCGCCCGGACTGCCCGCCCGCGACCTGGTGACGGTGCTGGGCAACCTCATCGACAACGCCATCGACGCCGCCGCGCCGCCCCAGGAGCACACCGCCACCGAACCACCGCTGGTGCGCGTCGCCGCGCGGGCGGACGACGGTGAGCTGCTGCTGTGCGTGGCGGACAACGGCCCCGGGGTCGCGGCGGACGCCACGGAGGAGATCTTCCAGCGGGGCTGGACCACCAAGAGCCCCGCCGGGTCGCCGGCCCGGGGCCGCGGCCTGGGCCTCGCCCTCGTCCGGCAGGCCGTACGCCGTAACGGCGGCACCATTACTCTCGACCCGCAGCCGGAAGGCGGCGCGCGGTTCACCGTACGGCTGCCGCTGCACACACGGGTGGCGCCATGAATGGCAAGAGACGCAGACCCGGCACCACCACGAGAGGATGTGCCCGGTGAGCCCCTCTCCCTCCTCGCCCCGCTCCGACATCCGAGTCCTCGTCGTCGAGGACGATCCGGTCGCGGCCGCCGCGCACGCCCTGTACGTCGGACGGGTGCCCGGCTTCACCGTCTCCGGCACCGTGCACTCCGGCGGCGACGCCCGCCGCCACCTCGACCAGCACGCCGTCGATCTGCTGCTGCTCGACCTCTATCTTCCCGACGGCCACGGCCTCCAGCTGGTGCGCACACTGCGCGCGGCCGGACACACCGCCGACCTCATCGCCGTCACCTCCGCCCGCGATCTGACGATGGTGCGCGAGGGCGTCTCGCTCGGCGTGGTGCAGTACGTGCTGAAGCCGTTCACCTTCTCCACCCTCCGCGACCGGCTCACCCGTTACGCCGAGTTCCGCGCCACCGCGGGCGAGGCCAGCGGGCAGGACGAGGTGGACCGGGCGATCGCCGCACTGCGCGCGCCGCGCCCCGCCGCGCTCCCCAAGGGGCTGACCGCGGCCACCCTGCGCGCCGTGACCGATGTGCTGCGAGCCGCGGAGAGCGGTCTGACGGCGGCGGAGGCGGCCGCCGACGTCGGGATCTCGCGGATCACCGCCCGCCGCTATCTCGAACACCTCGTGGAGAGCGGCCGGGCCGCCCGCGCCCCGCAGTACGGCCAGGTCGGCCGTCCGGAATTGCGCTATCGCTGGTCGGGCCATTGACCCGTTGTGAGCGGTGACTTACTTTCAGCGGGCAGCCCGCCGTGGTTGGTTGACCGTGGTTAGTTGGAGGTCGTGCCGTGCGCCCCACCGCCCCGCTGATTCTTCTCACCGCCGCCGTTCTGGCCGCGGGCACGCTCACCGCCTGTGGCGGTGGGGCCGGGAGCGACCGGAACACCGTCAAGGTCGCCTTCATCAAGGACACCAACAGCAAGGTCACGGTCCGGGACGACTACATCAAGCTGGTGGCGAAGCAGTTCGAGAAGGCCAACCCCGGCAAGAAGGTCAAGCTCATCCCGATCCAGGCGTCGGAGAACGACTACTACACCAAGATCCAGCAGATGATGCGCTCCCCGAAGACCGCACCCGACGTGGTCTACGAGGACACCTTCCTCATCAGCTCCGATATCGAGGCCGGGCTGCTGCGCCCTCTGGACACCTATATCGACACGTGGGACGACTGGGGTCAGTTCGAGGCGACCGCGAAGACCGCCGCGAAGGCGCAGGACGGCAAGACGTACGGCGTCCCGGACGGCACGGACACCCGCGGGCTGTGGTTCAACAAGAAGATCTTCAAGAAGGCCGGGCTGCCGGCCGATTGGCAGCCCAGGACCTGGGACGCGGTGCTCGACGCGGCCCGGCAGGTCAAGCGGAAGGTCCCCGGCGTGATCCCGCTGAACGTCTTCACGGGCAAGGGCGCCGGCGAGGCCGCCGTCATGCAGGGCTTCGAGATGCTGCTGTACGGCACCGGGGACAACCAGCTCTACGAGCCGGGCGCGAAGAAATGGGTCACCGGCAGCAAGGGCTTCAAGGACAGCCTGACGTTCATCGACACCGTCTACAAGGAAAAGCTCGGCCCCGACGTGTCCGACGCGCTCAGCCCCAACATCCAGACCAATGTCGCGGCCGAGCTGTTGCCCGAGGAGAAACTCGCCATCGACCTCGACGGTTCCTGGCTGGGCCAGCAGTGGCAGAAGACCGGCGGCGGAAACCCGTGGCCCGAGTGGTCGACGACGCTCGGCCAGGCGCCGTTCCCGACCCAGCACGGCACCCCGCCGGGCAAGGTCAGCCTGGCCGGCGGATGGACGTGGTCGGTGCCGCGGAAGTCCCAGCAACCCGATCTGGCCTGGAAGTTGATCGAGACGTTCCAGTCGAAGCAGAACGCCCTCGAATGGTGCGTACGGGGCGCGCAGATCGCGGTACGCAAGGACGTCGCCGCCGAGCCGCGCTATCTGACGTCGGTACCGGGCATCGGCTTCTTCACCGGCCTGGTCGAGATCAGCCAGTACCGGCCCGCGCTGCCCGCCTATCCCAAGGTCGCCTCGGCGATCGGTGAGGCGATGGAGGCGGTCACCGCCGACGACTCCTCGCCGGACCAGGCCGCCAAGGACTACGACGAACAACTGAAGTCCATCGTGGACGGCCAGGTCGTCGCCAAACCATGAACGGCGTCGTCACCAAGAGCGCGCGCACGGCCCGCAGGCCCCGCGCCCTCCCCGCCCGTAAGAGCCTGCTCCGCTGGTCCCCGCTCGCCCCGGCCACGGTCGTTCTGCTGCTCTTCCTCGCCGGGCCCATCGGCTACTGCGTCTATATCGCCTTCACCGACACCCAGTTGACCGGCCAGGAATCGGCGTCCTTCGTCGGCCTGGCCAACTTCCGGCACGCCTTCGGCGACGCCGGATTCCGCAACGCGGTCGTGCTGACCCTGGTGTTCACCGTGATCTCCTCGATCCTCGGCCAGAACACCCTGGGGCTCGCACTGGCCGGCCTGATGCGGCGCGCCTCACGGCCCGTACGCGCGCTCACCGGTGCGGTGGTGATCACCGCCTGGGTGATTCCGGAGATCGTCGCGGGCTTTCTCCTCTATTCCTTCTTCGAACGCCGCGGCACCCTCAACGCCATCCTGGAGTGGCTCCAACTCCCCACCCAGAACTGGCTGTTCACCCTCCCCATCCTCGCCGTCTCGTTCGCCAACGTGTGGCGCGGCACCGCCTTCTCGATGCTCATCTACTCCGCGGCGCTCTCCGAGGTCCCCCAGGAGGTCAAGGAGTCGGCGGAGGTCGACGGCGCGGGCGGGCTGCGGCGGCTGTGGCACATCACGCTGCCGATGATCCGCCGTTCCATCGGCACCAACCTGATGCTCAACACCCTTCAGACGCTCTCCGTCTTCGGGCTGATCTGGGCGATGACCCGCGGCGGCCCTGGCAACCGCAGCCAGACGCTGCCGGTGTTCATGTACGACCAGGCGTTCCTGAAGTCCCTGATCGGTTACGGCACGGCGGTGGCGCTGCTGCTGCTCGTCGTGGGCGCGCTGTTCTCGGCGGTCTATCTGCGCCTGATGCGCGAGGAGGTCTGATGCCGCACCCGGCCCGGTCCACCCGACGCCTTCTGACCCGGCCCGCCCTCCCCCGAGCTCTCCGACAAGCTCCGAGCAGGGGGCACCCCCATCGGTTCGCCGCCGACGCCGGGCTGCTGGTCGTCGCGGTGGCGTTCGCGATCCCGCTGGCCTGGCTGGTGCTGTCGTCGCTGAACACGGAGGCGACCCTGCGGCTACGGCTGCCCGCGTCGCCCGCTCCGGACAACTTCTCGGCGGTCATGACGGACGAGATCACCTTCACGCCGATGCTCAACAGCCTGCTGCTGTGCGGCGGCGCCACGCTGATCACCGTGGTCTGCGCGGCCCTGGCCGCCTATCCGCTCTCCCGTTTCCGCGCCCGCTTCAGCCGCCCGTACCTGCTGGCCATCCTGTTCTCGACCTGTCTGCCGATCACCGCGATCATGGTGCCGGTCTACGGCCTCTTCGTACAGGTCAATCTGATCGACACGATGTACGGCACCACGCTCTTCCTCGCCGCCGCCCAACTCCCGTTCGCCATCTGGCTGATGAAGAACTTCATGGACGGCGTCCCCAAGGCCCTGGAGGAGGCGGCGTGGACGGACGGCGCCTCCTGGATGCAGACCCTGTGGCGGATCATCCTGCCGCTGATGGGCCCCGGCTTCACCGTCGTGACGATCTACACCTTCATCATGATGTGGGGCAATTTCTTCGTCCCGTTCATGCTGCTGCTCTCCCCGGAGCAGCTGCCCGCATCCGTCAGCATCTTCAACTTCTTCGGCAACTACGGAGCCATCGCCTTCGGTGAACTCGCCGCGTTCTCGATCCTCTACTCGACACCGGTGATTCTTCTGTACATCCTCATCTCCAGGCGGCTCGGCGGCGGGTTCGCACTCGGGGGCGCAGTGAAGGGTTAGAAACAGTGGGTGCGCGGCGGGTGGCACAATGGAATACGCACCACGGGCGGCACCGCAACCGAACGATCGTAGGAACCTACGACTTCACATCTTGTTCATATACACCATAGGTGTGAATGCACCTGGTCACTTACCGTGTGCCGGTGAACACGCACGCCGGGGAGCCGCGCAGGCCCCCTTTCAACGCCGAGGCCGCCCGCCGGCACCGCGACGCCCTCGGTATGACCCCTGCCCATGTCGCGTACGGGATCGGGGCCGCGTACGGCATACGGATATCGCCCGCGACGGTGGCGTCCTGGGAGCTGGGCGAGACCTCGCCGACCGAAGCCGAGCTGAGCGCGCTGGCCGGAGCGCTGTGGTGTGCGCCCGGCGAGCTCCTCGGCGCGCCCGGCACACTGCGCGAGTACCGCCTGGCGGCCGGCCTGGCGCCCGACGATCTGGCACTGCGGATCGGCATGGACCAGGCCGCGTACGACGCGATGGAGGCCGGCGGGGCGTGGCGCGGCAATGACCGGCAGGCCGCGGCGCTCGCCGAGGTGCTGGACCTTCCGCTGCCCGCGCTGGTCCGGTTCACCGGCCAGGAGGCGAAGCTGACCGAGATGCTGACCAGCGCCGCCACCACCCGCTGGCAGGGGTACGTGCGGCCCATCGGCAAGGTCGTACCGCTGCCCAAGCAGCAGATCCAGGACGTGCTGCAGGAGCTGTTCGGCGAGTACCACGACACGATGGCGGCCTCGCTCAACTGGGGCGGCGGAGGCAGCGCCGATGAGTCCGGCAGGGCGGGGCGCGCGTTTCTCGGCCGCATCCTGGAGGAGTTCTGGCAGCGGGCCGGGCTGTCGGGCTGAGGGCGGCGGGCGCGGTGCGGGCGGATCGGTGACGGTGGGAGCGGCCCCGCAGCCCGTAGGTCACAGGTCGGACGGGCGTCCCCCCACAGGATGACGGCGGGGGCCGGCGTCGGACTTCCCACCGACGCGACTTTCCGTCCCTCGGGTTGAGGACTGGGGTGACCTGCGCATTCGAGAATTGGGACAGCACGTTGCACAACATCTTCCGTCCCTTTTCTGTCCCCTTCAGGAGTCCCCGTGTCCCACGCGGCAGCATTTTCGGGTTTCCCCGGATCCCCCGGTTCCCCCGCCCGAGCCACCGCGGCCGTCGCCGCCCGTGCCACGGACCTGAGCAAGGTCTACGGCCAGGGTGAGACCCGCGTGGTCGCGCTGGACTCCGTCTCCGTGGAGTTCGGCAAGGCCCGGTTCACCGCCATCATGGGCCCGTCCGGGTCCGGTAAGTCCACGCTGATGCACTGCATGGCCGGGCTGGACTCGATCTCCAGCGGCTCGGCGCGGATCGGCGATGTGGAGCTGGCTTCGCTGGGCGACAAGCAGCTGACGCGGCTGCGCCGGGACAAGATCGGCTTCATCTTCCAGGCGTTCAATCTGCTGCCGACGCTCACCGCGCTGGAGAACATCACGCTGCCGATGGACATAGCGGGCCGCAGGCCCGACCGGGAGTGGGTGAACACCGTCATCGAGACCGTCGGCCTCTCCGGGCGGCTCTCGCACCGGCCCGCGCAGCTCTCCGGCGGACAGCAGCAGCGGGTCGCCGTCGCCCGGGCGCTGGCCGCCCAGCCGGAGATCATCTTCGCGGACGAGCCGACCGGCAATCTCGACTCCCGTTCCGGCGCCGAGGTGCTGGGCTTTCTGCGCGAGTCGGTGCGGGCGATGGACCAGACGGTGGTGATGGTCACCCACGATCCGGTCGCGGCCGGGTACGCGGACCGGGTGGTGTTCCTCGCGGACGGCCGGATAGTCGAGGAGCTGTACGAGCCGACCGCTGACGCCGTCCTGGACCGGATGCGGCTTTTCGACTCCAAGGGCCGTACGAGCTGACACCGGCGGACCTGGCGCGCCCGCCGCCCGCCGCGGCGGGCCGCCCGCCGCCCCGCCCCTCCGTATCCAGAGCTACCGGACTCCAGGACTGACACCACCACCATGCTGCGTACTGCCCTGCGCAATGTCCTTGCGCACAAAGCCCGGCTGATGATGACCGCGCTCGCGGTCCTGCTCGGCGTCGCCTTCGTCGCCGGCACCCTCATCTTCAGCGACACCGTCGGCGAGGCCGTCAAGAACGCCTCCGCCAAGAACCTCAAGGATGTGGCCGTCTCCGTCCGGGCCACCTCCGGCCCCGACGCCCCCGACGCCGGCGACGGTGAGAAGGACGGCAAGCGGGCCACCGCGCTCGACCAGAAACTGGCGGACCGGATCCGGGTACTGCCCGGCGTGCAGTCCGTTCGGTCCGACGTCACCGGAACGGCGACGCTCGCCGGGAGGGACGACCAGCCGATCGGCAACGGCTGGCAGAACCTCGCCGTCAACTACCAGCCGGGCAAGGACGGCAAGGACAGCCGCTACCCGCTGGCGCAGGGCCGCGGCCCGGCCTCCGAGAACGAGATGGCGCTCGCCGAGAGCACCGCGAAGGCCGCCGGCTACAAGATCGGCGACACCGTGCGGTTCGCCACCGACGGGCCGGTGCTGAAGAAGAAGCTGGTCGGCATCGTCGCGACGGACGACCCGCAGGTGACCGCGGGCGGCAGCCTGGCGCTGTTCGACACCGCCACCGCGCAGAAGCTGTATCTGCACCCCGGTCAGTTCGACGAGCTGGTCGTGGCGGCGACGCCCGGCACCGACCAGCGGGCGCTCACTGCGAAGGTCCGCGAACTGCTGCCCAAGGACCGTGCCGAGGCGACCAGCGGCAGTGAACTCGCCGCCGAGCAGGCCAAGATGATCGCCGAGCAGAACAGCGCGCTGAGCAAGACCCTGCTGACCTTCGCCGGAATCGCCCTGTTCGTCGGCGTCTTCATCATCGCCAACACCTTCACCATGCTGATCTCCCAGCGCAGCCGCGAGATCGCCCTGCTGCGTGCGGTCGGAGCCTCGCGCCGGCAGGTGGTGCGCTCGGTGCTGGCCGAGGCCGGTCTGCTGGGGCTGATCTCCTCCGTCGTCGGGTTCGCGCTGGGCACCGGAATCGCGGTGGGCCTGCGTGCGGTGCTGAACGCCAATGGCGCGGGCTTCCCGGACGGGCCGGTCATCATCAGCCCGGCCGCGGTGCTCTCCGCACTGGGGGTGGGCGTCGTGGTGACCGTACTGGCCGCGTGGCTGCCGTCCCGTAAGGCGGCGAAGATCGCGCCGGTGGAGGCGCTCAGCACCGTCGAGGCGCCGCCCGCGCTGCGCAGCCTGGTGCTCCGCAACACCATCGGTGCGGTCATCGGCGGCCTCGGTGTGGCGGTGATGCTCTACGTCTCCACCCTCAAGTCCGGTGACGATCTGCCGATCGCGATGCTGGGCTCGATGCTGACGCTGACCGGCGTGATCATCCTTGCCCCGCTGCTGTCCCGTCCGCTGGTCTCGCTGGCCGGTCTCGTCACCACCCGGCTGTTCGGCATCGGCGGCAAGCTGGCCAAGGAGAACGCCCTGCGCAATCCGCGCCGGACCGCCGCGACCGCGTCCGCGCTGATGATCGGCCTCACCCTGATCACCGGGATGACGGTCGTGGGGCACTCGGCGCAGCTGGGCATGGACAAGATGGCGGCCAACGGGCTGACCGCCGACTACCAGGTCAAGACCTCGACCTACGTCGGTCTGGATCCCGAGCTGTCGAAGAAGGTGGCGCAGGTCCCGGGCGTGGAGGCGATGGCCCCGCTGCGCGGCACGTCCTTCACCACCGGCGGCTCGGGCGCCGACGGCGGCTTCGGCTACCTGCGCGGCACCGACCTCGCTCAGATCGACAAGGTCACCCGACTCACCTTCACCCAGGGCTCGTTGGATGCCGTCCGGGCCGGCGGGATCGCTGTCTCGCAGAAGGGCGCCAAGGAGCACGGCTGGCACGCCGGTGACACGGTGAGCGTCCGGTTCGACGAGAACGAGAAGAAGACCACGAAGCTGAAGGTCGCCGCCGTCTACAAGGACAACGAGGTGCTGGGTGAGCTCTTCGCCGACGTGTCGCTGGTCGACCCGCATCTGACCCGGGTCAAGAACGAGGAACTGCTGGTGAAGGCGGCCGGCGGCGGCTCTCCGGCCCTGGTCAAGGACATCCGGCAGGCCCTCGGCGACAGCCCGCTGCTGAAGATCCAGAACCACGACGACCTGCGCAAGGAGAACGCCGGGCAGATCGACACCGTTCTGAACATGATCTACGGACTTCTGGGCATGGCCGTCGTCATCGCGGTGGTCGGCGTGGTCAACACCCTGGCCATGTCGGTGTTCGAGCGGACCCGGGAGATAGGGATGCTGCGGGCGATCGGTCTGGCCCGCAGCGGCATCAAGCAGATGGTGCGGCTGGAGTCGGTGGTCATCTCGCTGTTCGGCGCGATCCTCGGCATCGGCGTGGGCGTCTTCCTGGCCTGGGCCGGCGGCAGCCTGGTCGGCTCGTCGTTCCCCACCTACGAGATGGTGCTGCCCTGGGGCCGGCTCGGGCTGTTCCTGCTGATCGCGCTGGTCGTGGGGGTGCTGGCGGCGCTGTGGCCGGCCCGCCGGGCCGCCCGGCTGAACATGCTGGAGGCCATCGGCGCGCAGTGACCCGTACGGCGAACGGGATGTTGACGAAGAAGGTCCAGCGCCAGTCCATGTACTCGGTGAGCACACCGCCGAGGATCAGCCCCACTGCGCCACCACCACC
>NZ_JBFAIP010000052.1:0-47836 GCF_040654775.1 Streptomyces sp. NPDC050636 | reverse complement strand
CCCTCTTCCCTTCGGCCTGGCCCGGCTCCCCCTTAGGCACCACAATGCCGTTGCCCCACCCCCTTGGTGGGCCCCCGGCCCCCCCGGGGGGGGCCGGGCCACAACCATGCTCAGACCGCGTCGGGGAAGTGACACGCCACCTGCCGCGCCGTGCCCGGCGCCGTATTCCGCAGGGAGGGCGCCCCGGCGCGGCAGATCTCCTGGGCCTTGGGGCAGCGCGGGTGGAAGGTGCAGCCGGGCGGAGGCGCGGCCGGGCTGGGTGGGTCCCCGAGCAGGGTGATCCGCTCGCGGGCCCGTTCGGCGGCCGGGTTGGGCAGTGGGACGGCGGAAAGCAGCGCGCGCGTGTAGGGGTGGGCCGGTGCGGCGTAGACCCGTTCCTTCGGGCCGATCTCGACGATCCGGCCCAGGTACATCACGGCGACCCGGTCGCACACCCGCTTGACGACCGACAGGTCGTGGGCGATGAAGAGGTAGGCGAGGCCGAGTTCGCGCTGCAGCCGCTCCATCAGGTTGACGATCTGGGCCTGGACGGAGACGTCGAGGGCGGAGACCGGCTCGTCGGCGACGACCAGTCGGGGGCCCGTGGCCAGCGCGCGGGCGATGCCGATTCGCTGGGCCTGGCCGCCGGAGAACTCATGGGGATAGCGGTCGATGTGTTCGGGGATGAGCCCCACCAGCTCCATCAGCTCGACGGCGCGCTTGCGGGCGTCCGCCGCTGAACTGCCCTGGACGAGCAGCGGGTCGGAGATGATCCGGGCCACCGTCTGGCGGGGGTTGAGCGAGGAGTGTGGGTCCTGGAAGACCATCTGCAAGTCCTGGCGGAGCGGCTTCAGTTCGCGCTGCGACAAATGGCTGATGTCACGCCTGTCGTAGGTGATGGAGCCGGCGGTGGGCTCCAGGAGCCGGACGATGGTGCGGCCGGTGGTGGACTTGCCGCACCCGGATTCTCCGACCAGTCCCAGCGTCTCGCCCGCTGCCACATGGAAGGTGATGCCGTCGACGGCCCGGACCGGGGCGGATCGTCGCCGTCCGGGAAACGTCATCGTCAAGTCCCTTACGGACAACAGGGGTTCGGTGATCTTCATGAGGCCATGCCTTCGTACGCGGGGAAGTGGCAGGCGGCCGGATGGCCGCTCGGGCCGTCGAGGAGGGGGAGTTCCGTCTCGCAGCGGGAGCGCTCCTGGGCGGGGGCGTCGACGATCCGGGGGCAGCGGGGCGCGAACGTGCACCCGGGGGCCGGGGTGAGCAGGGACGGCGGGCTGCCCGGGATCGCCCGCAGCGGTTCGTCGTCACTGTCGTCGAGGCGGGGGAGGGAGTCGAGCAGGGCGCGGGTGTAGGGATGGGCCGGTGTCGCGAACAGAGTGTCCACGTCGGCCTGTTCGGCGGCCCTGCCCCCGTACATCACCAGAACCTCGTGGGCGACGCGGGCTACCACGCCCAGATCGTGCGTGATCATGATGACGGCCAGTCCCCGTTCCTCCTGGAGCCGTGCGATGAGCTCCAGGATCTGCGCCTGGACGGTGACGTCCAGGGCGGTGGTCGGCTCGTCCGCGATGAGCAGCTCGGGTTCGCAGGCCAGGGCCATCGCGATCATCACGCGCTGGCGCATGCCACCGGAGAACTGATGCGGATACTCCCGCGCCCGGCCCCTCGGCTCGGGGATGCCGACCTCGGCCAGCGCTTCCACGGCCCGCTCACGGGCGGCCCTTCGTCTGCTGCCGAAGTGCACGCGGTGGTGTTCGGCTATCTGCTCGCCCACGGTGTAGTACGGATGGAGGCTGGAGAGCGGGTCCTGGAAGATCATCGCCATCCTGCGGCCGCGCAGCCGGTTCAGCTCGCGCTCCGGCAGGTCGGTGAGCTCCCGGCCGCCCAGGGTGATGGAGCCGGTGACCGCGGCGCCGGTGAGCAGCCCCATCACCGCCATGGAGGTCACGGACTTGCCGGAGCCGGACTCGCCGACGATGCCGAGGGTCTCTCCCCGCCGCACCTCGAAGCCGAGGCCGTCCACGGCCCGTACCGGACCGCGCGCGGTGGGGAAGGTGACCGTCAGGTCCCGCACCGAGAGCACGGGTTCGGTTGCGCTCATCAGTACCTCACTCGGGGATCGACGACGGCGTACAGCAGGTCGACGGCCAGATTGGCGACGACGATGAAGGTGGCGGCCAGCAGCGTCACTCCGAGGATCACCGGCTGGTCGCCGCTGGAGAGCGCACCGTAGAAGAGCCGTCCGACGCCGGGGAGCCCGAAGATGGACTCAGTGATCACCGCGCCGGCGAGCAGTCCGCCCAGATCCATGCCGAAGATGGTCAGGATCGGTGTCATACCGGCTCGCAGCCCGTGCTTGACCACGACCGTCCGGCGCGGCAGGCCCTTGGCGCGCGCGGTGCGGATGTACGGTTCCGCCATCGTCTCGATCATCGAACTGCGGCTCTGCCGCGCGTACATCGCCGCGTACAGGATGGCCAGCGCCAGCCAGGGCAGCAGCAGGTTCGACGCCCAGTCGAGCGGGTTGTCGCCGAAGGACACATAACTCGGATAGGGCAGCAGCCCCGCGATCCGGATCACCCCGTAAATCAGCATCACCGAGGTGAAGTAGACCGGCAGCGAAGCGGCGGCCACGGCGCCGACCATGAGCGCGCGGTCGGTGAGGGTGTCCTTGCGCAGGGCCGCGCCGACCCCTGCGGACAGCCCGAGGACGAGCCAGATCACGGCGGCGCCGAAGCCCAGCGAGGCGGAGACCGGGAGACGGTCCATCAGCAGGTCCCAGACGGCCTCGCTGTTCTCGTAGGAGTAGCCCAGGCACGGGAAATCGCAGTACAGCTCGTACTGGCCGGTGCCCATGGTGCGGCCTGTGAAGATGCCGGTGACGAAGTCGGCGAACTGCTGCCACAGCGGCTGGTCGAGACCCATGTGCTCACGGATCGCGGTCAACCGCTCGGTGCTGCACGACTTGCCGCAGGCCGCGGCCGCCGGGTCGGACGGCAGAACGTAGAAGATGGTGAAGGCGATGGCGGCGATGGCGATCAGGACGCCGATCACCCCGAGCATCCGGCGCCCGATGTAAAGAATCATGTGCGGCTTCCCCTCGGGTCCAGGACGTCCCGCAGCGCGTCGCCGAGCAGGGTGAACGCGAGCACGGTGAGGAAGAGGCAGATGCTGGGGATGACGAAGTACATGGGATCGGTGTCGTAGAAGGCGACGCTCTCGGCGATCATCTGGCCCCAGGAGGGGGTGGGCGGGCGGACGCCGACGCCCAGATAGCTCAGGGCCGCCTCGGTGGCGATCATCCCGGGGATGATCAGGGTGGTGTACGCGATGACGGGCCCGGCGACGCCCGGGAGGACGTCGCGGGTGAGGACCCGCCAGGGGCCCGAGCCGCCGACGCGGGCGGCGTCGACGTACTCGCGATGCTTGAGCGAGAGCGTCTGGCCGCGTACCACGCGGGCGATGCCGGGCCAGCCGAAGAGCCCGATCACGGCGATCATCAGCACGATCCGGTTGACGTCCCGGGCCACCGACATCATCGCGATCATGAAGATGAGGGACGGGAAGGACATGGTGAGGTCCATCAGCCGGGAGAGCACCGCGTCGGTGCGGCCGCCGAAGTAGCCGGCCGCGATCCCGGCCGCCGTGCCGGCGACGACGACGATCGCGGTGGCGGCGAAGGCGATGAGCAGCGAGACCTGGGCGCCGTGCACGACCCGGGCGAACAGGTCGCGGCCGGTGACCGGTTCGACCCCGAGCCAGTGGTCGGCGGAGATCCCGCCGAGCGGGCCGATCGGCTGCCCGCCCAGGTAGGGGTCGACGGCGGTCTTGTCGAACTCCTCGGGTGACCAGCCGCCCAGCAGGCTCAGCAGCGGGGCGGCCACCGCCATGATCGCGAAGAGCGCGATCACGACGAGGGAGATCTTCACGGCGGTGCGTCGGCGCAGCTGCTGCCGGGCGAGCTGCCAGGGGCCGCTGCCCGCCGGGGCGCCGGTGGAGGTGGTGGAGGTGGTGGCCATGGTGGGGGTGCTCCTCAGCCCTCGCTCTTGGCGGGGTCCTTGAGGCCGACCGAGGCGTAGTCGAGCTGGCCGCCGAAGGAGGTCTGCCCGTACGCGCCCGCGATGTTGGTCCCCACTACCAGTGGCCAGCGCCGGACCAGGACGGGCACGGCCGGGGCCTTGGCGAGGATCTCGCCGTCCAGCTCCCGCCAGGCCGCGTTCGCCTTCTTGGCGTCGGTCATCGCGGCGATCTCGTCCATCCGCTTCATGGTCGGCTCGTCACGGAAGAGGGAGTGGTTGCCCGAGTTGCCCTTCTCCTTGACATAGCGGCCGTCGAAGACGAAGGGCAGGAAGGTGGAGCCGGACGGGTAGTCGGGACACCAGCCGGTGTACACCATGTCGGTGCGGTTGGCGGTGTCGCCGATCGTGGCGTAGAACGCGGACGGGTCGACCGTCTCGATGGTGACCTTGATACCGGCCTTGGCGAGCGACTGCTGGACCGCCTCGGCCCGCCCCTTGTCACCGTTGGAGACCGTCATCTTGGTGGTGAAGCCGTTCGGCTTGCCGGCCTCCTTCAGCAACTGCTCGGCCTTGTCGGCATCGCCGGTGGCGGGGACCTTCAGGGTGTCGGGCTGCTTGCCGCCGAAGAGGGCGGCGGGCATGTACGCGGTGGACGCGTCATTGAATGCGGGGCCGCCGGAGGAGGTGACCACGACCTCCTTGTCGAGGGCGTACTGCACGGCCTGTCGGACCTTCACGTTGTCGAACGGGGCCCGGCCGGTGTGCATCTGCACCATGTCGGTGCAGTTGGTCGACTCGGCGAGCAGCCGCTCGCGCACCTCGGCTCTGGTCAGGACCTTGGCCGCGCTCTCCGGCCGCAGCGCGTACCACGGGACGGCGGAGGCGTCCGCGCCCTGACTGGCGATCATCCGGTCGTCGATCTGGTTGGGTTTGAGCCCCATCACCATGACCAGCTTGTCCGGGTACGCCTTGCGTATCCCGTCCGTGCCGGGGTCCCAGTGGGGATTGCGGACCAGGATCAGCTTCTTGTTGCGCTGGTACGTCGCGATCTTGTACGGGCCCGACGAGAACGGCCGGTTGTCGTACTGCGGTCCTTTGTCCCTCGCCTTCGGTACCGGGGCGAAGGTGGGCATCACCGTCGCGTTGGGGAACTCGGCGAAGGGCTTGCGCAGTTCGAAGACGATCGTCCTGTCGTCCGGCGTCTTGACGGAGTCCAGGTGTTCGCCCTTGGCGGGGCCCTGGTAGCCCTTGGCGCCCTTGAGGTAGCGGGCCGCGTAGTCGGCGCCGCCGGGCAGGTCCGGGGAGAAGGACCGCTCCACGTTGTACTTGACGTCCTGGGCGGTGACCGGCGTCCCGTCCTCGTACTTGATCCCCCGCTTGAGGTGGAAGGTCCAGGTCTTGGCGCCGTCGGAAGGTGTGCCGAGGTCGGTCGCGAGGTCGGGGACCAGCTCGCCGCCGGCGGTTCCGGGGGCTGCCTTGTACGACACCAGGGTGCGGTAGAGGAGCCGGGTCCCGAAAGCCATGTCGTTCATCACCCAGTTACGGGCGGGATCGAGGTGGGTGAAGTCCTGGTTGGACAGGACGGTGAGAGTGCCGCCCTTGGTGGGCGTCCCGCCAAGCGTTCGGCCGTTGTTGGCCGTTGCGAGGTTCTTGCGGCCGCGGGCGTCGTCCGCCTTCTGACCGCCGGAGCAGCCGGCTGTGCCGAAGGTGAGGGCCGCCACCAGTGCGGCGGCCAGAGCGGTAGAGGTGCGCTTGTCCATGAGTGGTCACTCCGGAAGCAGTCGGGCAGCCAGAGCTGGCTGGAGTGTGACCGGTAACATAGTAATGTGAAATTGCACTGACAAGGTGTCGGTGACTTCGTTACCCACCCGTGCCCGAGGGGGCTGC
This sequence comes from Streptomyces sp. NPDC050636, assembly GCF_040654775.1. NCBI lineage: Bacteria > Bacillati > Actinomycetota > Actinomycetes > Kitasatosporales > Streptomycetaceae > Streptomyces > Streptomyces sp. NPDC050636. Next base: position 41,945 of record NZ_JBFAIP010000052.1, on the reverse strand, counting down.
CATGGACGACTCCATAACCACCGGAATCCGAGCGGCAAGTCATGACCTGCCGGTTTCGGCGGAGCTCGCCGCGTTCCTGTCCGGCCGCTGGGCCGCGACGCCGCTGCCCGGCGACATCCGGCTCCCGGTCGCGGAGCTGACCCCCGCCCGCCGCGCCCGCCTCTCCGCCCGCTTCCCGGGCGAGCGGCTGGTCATTCCCGCGGGCGAGCTCAAGGTCCGCTCCAACGACTGCGACTACCGATTCCGGCCGCACAGCGCCTATGCGTGGCTGACCGGACTCACCGGCGAGGACCAGGCGGGCCATGTGCTGGTCCTGGAGCCGGACGGGCCGCACGGGCATGAGCCGGTGTTGTACGTGCGCCCCCGCTCACCGCGCGACGGCGGCGACGAGTTCTATCGGGATCGCCGGCACGGGGAGTTCTGGGTCGGGCGCCGCCCCGACCTGGCCGAGGCCGAGCGGATGACCGGCATCCGGTGTGCGCACTTGGCTGCGCACCACAAGCTGCCACCAGGCCGCGACGCCTTGACCGATCCCGAACTCACCTCGGTCCTCAGCGAGTTGAGACTGGTGAAGGACGTCTGGGAGGTGGCGCAGCTGCAACTGGCCGTCGATCACACCGTGTCGGGCTTCGAGGACGTGGTGCAGGCGCTGCCGCGGGCGTTTGCCCATCCGCGCGGCGAGCGCTGGATCGAGGGGGTCTTCGGGCTGCGCGCCCGCGCCGAGGGCAACGGCACCGGATACGAGACGATCGCCGCCTCCGGCGCCCATGCATGCGTACTCCACTGGATCCGCAACGACGGCCCCCTGGATCCCGGCCATCTTCTGCTGCTCGACGCGGGAGTGGAGACGGACACGCTCTACACGGCGGACATCACCCGCACACTGCCGCTCTCCGGCCGCTTCTCGTCCGTCCAGCGGCAGGTGTACGAACTCGTCCTCGCCGCGCAGGAAGCGGGCATTGCCGCGCTGAAGCCCGGCGCCCGCTTCCGCGACTTCCATCAGGCGTGCATGCGGGTGATCGCCGAAGGGCTCGCCGACTGGGGCGTACTGAAGAGCGCCGACGGCGACCTCCATCGCCGCTACACCCTGTGCAGCAGCGGCCACATGCTTGGCCTGGACGTCCACGACTGCGCCAAGGCGCGCGCGGCGGCGTATCTCGACGGGGTACTGGAAGAGGGCCAGGTGCTCACGGTCGAGCCCGGTCTCTATCTCCAGCCGGATGACGAGACGCTCCCCGTCGAGCTGCGTGGCATCGGCGTGCGCATCGAGGACGATCTGCTGGTCACGGCGAGCGGCGCACGGCTGCTGTCGGGTGCGCTGCCGCGCACGCCGGACGCGGTCGAGGCGTGGATGGGGGAACTGATCGGCAATTGACCGCAGCCTCTTGGCACGGGCAGTGCAATGTGAAATATTACTGACGTGCTTACGAGGAACGCCGCAGACGTCATCGTCGTCGGGGCAGGTGCGATCGGTGCGGCTTGCGCCTACTACGCCGCCCGGTCCGGACTCCGCGTCACCGTGCTCGACCGCGGCCCTGTGGCGGGCGGTACCACGGGGGCCGGCGAGGGCAACCTCCTGGTCTCCGACAAGGAGCCGGGACCCGAGCTCGAACTGGCCCTGCTGTCGAACCGGTTGTGGCGGGAGCTGGCCGAAGAACTCCCGCCGGAAATCGAGTACGAATCCAAAGGCGGACTGGTCGTCGCTTCCGGCGCGGCCGGGATGGCAGCGCTGAGGGACTTCGCGGCCGGGCAGCGGACGGCAGGTGTCACGGCGGACGAGGTCCCGGCCGACCGCCTGCACGACCTGGAGCCCCATCTCGCCGCCGGCCTGGCGGGTGGCTTCCACTACCCCCAGGACGCGCAGGTCATGCCGGCACTCGCCGCCGCGCATCTGCTGCGCGCCGGCGGCGACCAGGTCCGACTGCGCCTCGGCGAGGAGGTCACCGGCCTGCTCACCGGGGCGAGCGGAGAGATCCGGGGGGTGCGGACGACGGCCGGGGAACTGCACGCCCCGTACGTGGTGAACGCCGCCGGGACCTGGAGCGGTGACCTCGCCCGCCTCGCGGGTGTGGACCTTCCCGTACGGCCCCGCCGGGGCTTCGTCATGGTCACCGAGCCGCTGCCGCGCGTCGTGCGCCACAAGGTGTACGCGGCCGACTATGTCGCCGATGTGGCCAGCGGCTCTGCCGCGCTGCAGAGCTCGGCGGTGGTGGAAGGCACCGCGGCGGGGCCGGTCCTGATCGGCGCCAGCCGGGAACGGGTCGGCTTCGACCGCACGCTGTCGGTCGAGGTGCTGCGGCGGCTGGCGGCCCAGGCCACCGCCCTCTTCCCGGTGCTCGCCGGGGTCCGGGCGCTGCGCACATACGTCGGCTTCCGCCCCTATCTGCCGGACCACCTGCCCGCCATCGGCCCCGACCCGCGCGTCCCCGGCCTGCTGCACGCCTGCGGCCACGAGGGCGCGGGGATCGGGCTCGCTCCCGCCACAGGACTGGTCGTCGCACGGTCGCTGACCGGCGGCGAACCGCCACTCGACATCACTCGCTTCAGGCCGGAACGCTTCCCTCAGTCCGCCTGAGACCGCCAGCCATGACTGCCATGAGAGGAGGACCCGTGGCCCGTACCCCCGCCGACCTGGTCGGCGCTCGGCCCGGTCCGTCGTTCCGGATCACGTTCGACGGGCGCGCCGTGACCGCGCTGCCCGGCCAGTCCGTCGCCGCTGCGCTGTGGGGAGCCGGAATCCTGGCCTGGCGCACCACGCGCAGCGGCGGCCGCCCGCGGGGCGCGTTCTGCGGCATCGGCCAGTGCTACGACTGCCTCGCCACCATCAATGGAGAGCCCAACCGGCGGGCCTGCCTGGTGCCCGCTCGGCCGGGGGACGCCGTCACCACTCAGGAAGGACACGGCCGTGCCGCTCTCGGCGTCTGAACCGTTCGACCTCGTGGTGATCGGTGCGGGCTCGGCCGGTCTCGCCGGAGCCGTCGCGGCCAGTGAACTCGGACTGTCCGTCGCCCTGCTGGACACCTCCGCGCAGACCGGCGGGCAGTTCTACCGCACTCCGGCGACCGTCATGGGAGCCGTCCGGCCCGAGGCGCTGCACCATGACTGGTCCGCCTACACCGACCTGCGCCGACGGCTGGCGCGGAGCGACGTCCGCCACCTTCCCGGACATCACGTGTGGAGCGTGACGAGAGACGAGGAGGAGGGCGCGGGCGCCGGGGGTGCCGACGGGCCGTGGGCGGTGCACGCCGTCACCGGGGCCGACGGCGGCGGCGAGCGCCCCGTCCGCGTACGGGCCCGGTCGGTGCTCCTGGCGACCGGCGCGTACGAACGCCAACTCCCCTTCCCCGGCTGGACGTTGCCCGGCGTCGTGGGCGCCGGTGGAGCGCAGGCCATGCTCAAGTCCGGCCTGGTGCTGCCCGGACGGCGGGTGGTCGTGGCGGGCAGCGGCCCGCTGCTGCTCGCGGTCGCCTCCTCGCTGGCCGCTGCCGGTGCGAGCGTGCCGGCCGTTGTCGAGGCGTCCGGCTACCTGCGGTACGCCCGGCACCCCCGGGCGCTCGTCACCAATCCGCACAAGGCGGCCGAGGCGCTGATCCACGGTGCCTCGCTGCTGTGGCACCGGGTGCGCGTGCGGCTGCGCAGCGCGGTCACCGAGGTGCACGGCACCGACCGGGTGGAGGCCGTCACCGTCACTCGTCTCGATCGCGACTGGCGTCCCGTACGGGGGACGGGGCGACGGATCGACTGCGACGCGCTTGCCGTCGGACACGGCCTCGTCCCCCAGATCGAACTGGCCACGGCGCTCGGCTGTGCCACCCGCCCGCTGCCCGACGGCACCAGGGCCCTGACCCTGGACGGCCTCCAGGAGACCTCGGTACGCGGTCTGTGGGCGGCAGGTGAGACCGGGGGAGTGGGAGGGGCGCAACTCGCCCGTACGGAAGGAGAGCTGGCGGCTGTCGCTGTTGCCGCCCGGGTCCTTGGACGCCCCGCCCATGGCGGCCGGGCCCGGGAACTCCAGCGCCGCAGGGACCGGATGCGCGCCTTCGCCGACGCCATGACCGCTGCCCACGCGCCCGGCCCGGGGTGGTCGCGCTGGCTCACGGACGACACCGATGTGTGCCGCTGCGAGGAGGTCACCGCCGGGCGGATTCGCGAGGCGGTCGAGGACCTCGGAGCGCGGGACGCACGCACCGTCAAGCTGCTCACCCGGGCCGGTATGGGCTGGTGCCAGGGCCGGATGTGCGGCCCGTCCGTGGCCTGTCTCGCGGCCCGCGACCAAGCCGCCGACCCCCCCGCCGAACGCCGCCCGTTCGCCGCGCCTGTCCCGCTCTCGGCGCTCGCTGCGCTCGACGACCCCGTTGTCCACGAGCCCGGGAACCGAGCCGAGAGCAAATCCGAGACCGAATCCGAGACCGAAGCCGCCCCCGGCGGCGACGGCTGACCGCGAGCCGAGCCGCCCTCGGGGCGCCGCCAACGGCTTGATGAAATGTCACATTCCATAGAGAGGTTTTCGCCGGCATGACCACCACCTGGAACAACGCCCGCCCCTGGCGCGGCATCATGGTCGCCACCGCCCTTCCCCTGCGTGACGACCTGTCCGTCGACTACGACGCCTACGCCGAGCACGTCCGCTGGCTGATCGCGAACGGCTGCGACGGAGTCGTGCCCAACGGGTCGCTCGGTGAATACCAGACCCTCACCGACGAGGAGCGGGCCCGCGTGGTGCGGACCGCCGTCGAGGCCGCGGGCGACGGGGCGCGTGTCATGCCCGGCGTCGCCGCCTACGGCAGCGGCGAAGCCCGACGCTGGGCGGAGCAGGCTGCCGAAGCAGGCTGCGGCTCGGTGCTCCTGCTGCCCCCGAACGCCTACCGGGCCGACGAGGCGGGCGTGCGCGTCCACTACGCCGAGGTCGCCCGGGTCGGGGTGCCGGTCGTCGCATACAACAACCCCATCGACACCAAGGTCGATCTCACCGCCGGCACGCTGGCCCGGCTGCACCAGGACGGCAGTATTGTCGCCGTGAAGGAATTCACCGGTGACGCCCGCAGGGCGTACGAGATCGCCGAACTCGCACCGCAGCTCGATCTCCTGATCGGCTCCGACGACGTCCTGCTCGAACTCGCCATCGCCGGTGCCGTCGGCTGGATCGCCGGATACCCCAACGCCTTCCCCGCCAGCTGCGCCAGCCTGTATCACGCCGCTGTCTCCGGAGACCTGGCCACGGCCCTTCCGCTCTACAAGTCCCTGCACTCCTTGCTGCGCTGGGACTCCAAGACCGAGTTCGTGCAGTCCATCAAGCTGTCCATGGACATCGTCGGGCGGCGGGGCGGGCCCACACGTCCGCCGCGTTCCCCGCTCACCGGGGAGACCGAGGCGGCAGTGCGGGCCGCCACCGAGAAGGCCGTCGCCGACGGCCACTGCTGACCACACCACCCGACCGTCGAAAGGAAGCCCCGTGCGCACCCGCCATGTCTTCCACGCAGTCGACTCGCACACCGAGGGCATGCCCACACGCGTGATCACCGGTGGCGTCGGCGTCATCCCCGGCGCCACCATGGCCGAGCGGCGGACATACTTCATCGAACACATGGATCATCTCCGGACGCTCCTGATGTACGAGCCACGCGGCCATGCCGCCATGAGCGGCGCCATCCTCCAGCCGCCCACCCGCCCCGACGCCGACTACGGAGTCCTCTACATCGAGGTCTCCGGGCTGCTCCCGATGTGCGGGCACGGCACGATCGGGGTCGCCACCGTCCTGGTCGAGACGGGCATGGTGCCGGTGGCCGAACCGGTCACCACCGTCCGGCTCGACACCCCGGCGGGCCTGGTGACCGTGGAGGTCCAGGTGGCGGACGGCGTGGCCGAGTCGGTCACGTTCACCAACGTGCCGGCGTTCTGCGCCGCATTGGACCGCAAGGTCCAGGTGCCCGGCTACGGCACCGTCACCTACGACCTCGCGTTCGGCGGGAACTTCTACGCGTTCGTCGAACTCGACGCGCTGGGGCTGCCGTTCGACCGTGCACGCAAGGACGACCTGCTGGCCGCTGGGCTCGCCATCATGGACGCGATCAACGCCTCGCCGGAGCGGCCCGTGCACCCCGAGCGGCCGGAGATCGCCGGAGTCAAGCACGTCTACCTGGCGGCTCCCGGCGCAGGCGCCCGCCACTCGCGGCACGCGATGGCCATCCACCCCGGCTGGTTCGACCGCTCCCCGTGCGGTACGGGTACCTCGGCCCGGATGGCCCAGCTGCACGCGCGCGGTCAGCTGCCCCTCGGCCGCGACTTCGTCAACGAGTCCTTCATCGGCACCCGCTTCACCGGACGCCTGACCGACAGGACCACCGTCGGCTCGATGCCCGCCGTCGTGCCGACCGTCACCGGCCGTGCCTGGATCACCGGCACCGCCCAGTACTTCCTCGACCCTGACGACCCCTTCCCCGGAGGTTTCCTCCTGTGACCGACGCCGTCTCTCTCATCACCTCATGCAACCCGGCCGACCCCGCCGACGTACTGCTCCAGATCCCGGCGCCCGGCGCGTTCGCGGCGGTCGACGCCGTGGAGCGGGCCCGCGCCGCCCAGCCCGACTGGCTGCTCGGCGGGGCGGCCGCCCGCTCGGCCGCCCTCGGCGCGGTCGCCGCCGCCATCGAAGCCGCCGGAGCGGACCTGACGGCACTCGCCGTCCGCGAGGTGGGCAAGCCGCTCGCCGAAGCGCGGGCCGAAGTCGCACGCACGGTCGCGATCTGGCGCTACTACGCCCAGGCCCCGTACGAGCCCGTAGGTGCCGTCCACGAGAGTGCCGCGGGCCCCGGCCTGCTGCTCACCCGCCGCCGCCCGCACGGCGTGGCCGGACTGATCACGCCATGGAACTTCCCGTTCGCCATTCCGAGCTGGAAGGCGGCCCCGGCGCTCGCGGCCGGAAACACGGTCGTCCTCAAGCCCGCACCCGAAGCCACCGCCTGTGCGCAGCGTCTGGCCGAGCTCGTCCAACAGGCCCTGCCCGCCGGGGTGTTCACCGTCCTGCCCGGCGGAGCGACAGAGGGGACCGCGCTCGTCTCCGCCGCTGACGTCGTCTCCTTCACCGGCTCGACCACAGTGGGCCGGGCCGTCGCCCGCGCCGCCACGGACGGGGGCGTTCCGGTGCAGGCCGAGATGGGCGGCCTGAACGCGGCCATCGTCCTCCCGGACGCCGACATCGAGCAGGCCGCGACCCACATCGCGGCTTCCATCGCCGGCTACGCGGGCCAGAAGTGCACCGCCACCAGCCGTGTCATCGCGGTCGGCGCGGCCCTCGACCCCCTGCGTGAAGCACTCTCCGAAGCGCTGCGGGCCGTTCCGGTCGGCGTCCCGGCCGATGCGGCGACCGTGAGCGGGCCGCTCATCAACCAGCACGCCCGCGACCAGGTCAGCGACGCCTGGCGCGGCCTGGGTGCACTGGCCGGCGGCACCGTACTCGACGGGCCCGGCTGGTACGCGGCCCCGACGCTGGTCGAGAAGGTCCCCGCGGGGCACCGCCTGCTGAGCGAAGAGGTCTTCGGGCCCATCGCGGCCCTCGTGCCCGCCGATGACCTGACCCACGCGGTGCGGATCACCAACTCCGTGCCGTATGGCCTGGTCACCTCGGTCCACACCACCGATCTGGACGCAGCGCTGTGCGGACTCGACCGGCTCGACACCGGAATGATCCGGGTCAACGCACCGTCCACCGGCGTGGACTTCCACCTACCTTTCGGCGGCGCCAAGGCATCCAGCCACGGGCCGCGCGAACAGGGCCGGGCGGCGCTGGAGTTCTACACCTCCAGCCGGACGTACACCCTGTCGCCCGCCAAAACAACGTGACATTGTACGGTGGTGGTTCATACCAGACCGAAGGGACCACGACCGCCATGGGGCATCTGAAGCACCGCGACCTCAACGCAGGCCGGGAGCGGCTGCGCGACCAGGTGAGCAACGCCCTGCGGGCCGCCCTGATCTCCGGCGAGCTGCGTCCGGGTGTGGTGTATTCGGCGCCCACGCTCGCCGAGGACTTCGGCATCTCCGCAACCCCTGTGCGCGAGGCGATGCTCGACCTGGTCCGCGAGGGCCTGGTCGAGCCCGTCCGGAACAAGGGTTTCAGGGTCACCGAGGTCAGCGAGCGCGACCTCGATCAGTACACCGAGATCCGCGCGCTGATCGAGATCCCCATGGTCGGCCGGGTCACCCGCAGCGCCGCCCAAGACGAGTTGGAGGCGCTGCGCCCGGTCGCTCAGGAGATCGTCCGAGCGGCACGTGACCACGACCTCATCGGCTACCTGGAGGCCGACCGGCAGTTCCATCTCTCGCTCCTCTCGCTCTGCGGCAACGACCGCCTCGTCGAGACCGTCAGCGACCTGCGCAAGCGTTCCCGTCTCTACGGGCTCACCGCCCTGGACGAGCGCGGTGAGCTGATCCCCTCGGCCGAGGAGCACCTGGAGCTCCTCGATCTGATGCTCGCCGGTGATGCGAAGGGAGCGGAGAAGTGCATGGCCAAGCACCTGGGCCACGTCCGCTCTCTCTGGGCCAGCAGCGACGGCTCCTCCTCGGCCGAACCCAAATCGGCGGCGCGGCGTACCGGGAAGCGGTCCGCCTGAGGCGCTGAGGCGCTGAGGCGGGCCAGGCTCCCCGCAACGCGGTGCTGTGCTCAAGTGGGAGCTGCCCGAAAGAGGAGGGGGCTGTTTCATGCCCATCTATGCAATGTCACACCTCACGAGCGCACGCACCTCACGAGCGCACGCACCTCACTGGCACGCACCTCACCAGCGCACGCCTAGCTGGTGCACATCCCACTGGTCCACGCCTCGCCAGTCGGACCACCTCACCCTCTCCGCCTCACCGTGAAAGGGCCCCATGAACCCCGCATACGCCACCACCGATCACTTCTTCACCGTCCCGCTGGACCACTCCCTTCCGGACGGCCCGACCCTCCAGGTGTTCGCGCGCGAGGTGGTCGACCCGGCCCGCACCAATGACCAACTGCCCTGGCTGCTCTATTTGCAGGGCGGTCCCGGCGGCAAGGCGCCCCGCCCTTCGGCAGGTTCGCCGGGATGGCTGCCCCAGGCACTGAAGACCCACCGGGTACTGCTCCTCGACCAGCGCGGCACCGGCCGCTCGACCCCGGTCACCGCGCGCATGGCCTCCCGGTTCGCTTCCCCGCCCCGACTGGCCGAGTATCTGGCCCACTTCCGCGCCGACTCGATCGTGGCCGACGCAGAACTGATACGCCGTCAACTGTGTGCTGGAGAACCCTGGGAGACGCTCGGCCAGAGCTACGGCGGTTTCATCACCCTCACCTACCTCTCCCAGGCCCCCGACGGTTTGCGGGCCTGCTACGTCACCGGTGGCCTGCCCGGACTCTCCGCGACCGCCGACGATGTGTACGCCCGCACGTACCCCCGAGTGCGAGACCGGGTCCTCGACTTCTACGCCCGCTACCCAGACGACGCCGCCCGCCTCCGCACGATCGCCGACCTCCTCGCGTCCGGTGACATCCGACTGCCCGGCGGTGACCGCCTCACCACCCGCCGCCTGCGCACCCTCGGCCTCGCCCTCGGCATGGGCGACGGCTTCGAGCGCATCCACTGGCTCCTCGACGAATCTCTGGACGCCGACGGCGAGTTGACCGACACCTTCCTCCATCACGTGGCGGCCCTGACCGGCTTCACCGACAACCCGCTGTTCGCCGTCATGCAGGAGACGCTGTACGGGCAGGGCGCGGGCCCGACCGGCTGGGCGGCCTCCCGGGCCCGCGCAGGTTTCCCTGAGTTCGCCGAGGAGGCGGATCCCCTCCTCCTCACCGGGGAAATGATCTACCCCTGGATGTTCCAGGAGATCAAGGGCCTGCGCCCCTTCGCGGACGCCGCAGACCTCCTGGCCCAGCGCCCGGACTGGCCCCCGCTCTACGACCCCCAACGCCTCGCCGCCAACCAGGTCCCCCTCGCCGCGATCGTCTACCACGACGACATGTACGTCGACGCCGGACTCTCCCTGCGCACGGCGCGTGAAGTCGGCGCCACCCGCGTCTGGGTCACCAATGAGTGGGAGCACGACGGCATCACCGCCTCGGGCGACCGCGTCCTCACCCGCCTGATGGACCTGGCCTCGGGCCGTGCGTAGGCCGCTCGTCCCTCGCTGCAAGAGCGCCCAGTTCGGAAGTGGTGTTGGCCTCGCCGGCCTCGTTGCCGAGGCCGCGGTAGAACGTCAGAGCCTCCCGCAGGCTTTCTCGTGCGGCGGAGTGGTCGCCGGTCAGCCGTAACGAGATGCCCAGGTGGTACAAGGCATCTGCTTGGCCCCTGTGTTCCCCGTGGGCGCGAAAGAGGGCCAGTGCCTCTCGTTGGGTGTCCAAGGCGGCTTGGTGGTTGTCCATTTCACCGTGCACGATGCCGATCCCGTGCAAGGTCCTGGCCTCAAGGAGGGTGTGGTCGAGGCTTCGGTACAGGGCCAACGCCTGGCGCTGCGTCGCCAGCCCCATCGCGTAATGCTGTGTCAGGACTTGGAGTCTGCCCAGCTCACGCAGTGAGTGGGCCTCGCCGAACGCCTCACCGAGATCGCGGCGGATGCCGATGCACTCTCGCTGGGCCGCCATCGCGGCTCGGTAATCGCCGCTCCGCCTCAGCGCGAAGCCAAGGTCGTGCAGGGTCCCGGCTTCGCCGAAGCGGTTGCCGAGACCGCGGTAGATCACCAATGCCTGCTGAAGGGTCTCGACCGCTGTGCCGTAGTCCTCTCGCCTCGTCTGCAGGACGCCGAGGTACCGCAGGACATGAGCTTCTCCCAGACGATTGCCGAGGTCGCGGTAGATGCTCAGCGCGTGTTGGTGGGACTCCACCGCGGCATCGATATCGCCTTGATGACCTTGGACTGCGCCGAGACCGTGGAGGGCGTTGGCCTGCCCGAGACGGTCGCCGAGGCCGCGGTACAGGTCGAGCGCCCGGCTGTGGCTCCGCGATGCATCCGCGACGTCATCGAACTGTCGCTGTATGGTGCCCAGTCCGTTCAGGGCGTCGGCTTGGCCGGTCGCGTCTCCCACCTCTTCGTAGAGGGCCAGGGCTTCCCGCTGCCTGCACGCCGCGTCCCGAGCCCGACCATTCAGCATGTCCATGATGCCCAGCTGATACAGCACGGCGGCCTGGCCGGTACGGTCTCCGTGCCTGTGGAAGATGTCCAGCGCCTGCCGCTGTGTGGTCAGGGCCGCCGGGTAGTCGCCCGCCAAGGAACACAGAATGCCCTGCTGCCGTAGGGCATGGGCCTCGGCAATGTTGTCGCCGCTCTGACCTGCGGCGGTCGCGGCCAACTGCTGGAGGGCGATGGCCTGGTCCCAGGAGCCCTCTTGGCGCAGGTAGGCGGCCATCGCCTGGACGAGCCCCACCGCGGCGGAGAGGCGCGAGGTGGCCAGGGCGTGGTGCGCGCAAGCGGCCAGATTCGACTGTTCCGTGCGGATCCACTCCAGAGCCTGACCACGATTGACCGGAGCGGGTGGCGTGGCGAGCGGCTGGTCCGATCTGGTGTCGCGGTGCCAGTACCGGTTGAGGTGACGGTCGCAAGCTTCCGCCATGCGCCGGTAGTGGTCCAACAACCGGTCGACGGCCTGGTCGCGGTCTTCTTGGGAGTCCTCGGCGACGAGGTGGCGAGCGTACGCGCGGATGAGGTCGTGCGCACGGTAGCGCCCCGGCGACGGCTCGTCGAGCAGATGGTCGATGTAGAGAGCGTCGAGGTGCCGACGGGCCTCAGCCAGGGGGACGTTGCCCAGAGCCGCAGCAGCGTGGGCATCGATGTCGGAGCCTGGATGCAGGCCAAGGCGACGGAAGAACCGCTGCCGGTCGGATGTCAGGTCGCGGTAGGAGAGATCGAAGGCGCCGGCCACCGCGTGGTCCCCCGCAGCCAACTGCGCGAGCCTGTCCCGGGTATCGGCGAATTCGGCCGCCAACTGGCCTATGGCCCAGGCGGGATGGTGATTGATCCGGCCTGCCAGCAGAGTGATCGCCAGCGGCAAGTAGCCGCAGAGACAGACCAGTTCTGCTACTGCCGCAGTCTCGTCGTCCGCGACATCACGGTGGATCAGACGCGCGAACAGCGAGGCAGCCTGGGCGGGCGGCAGTATGTCCAACGCGAGCGGTTGGGCTCCCTCAAGAGCCACCAGACGGCTGCGGCTCGTGATGATCACCAGGCATTCGGCGGAGTTCGGCAACAACGGCTCGATCTGTTCCCGACCGGCGGCATCGTCCAGGACGAGGAGCATCCTCCGGCCGGCCAGCCGGCCAGCCGGCCAGCCGGTCACGCCACAGCCCGGCGCGAGCGTCGAGATCATCAGGTATCCCCTGCGGCGGCACCCCTATACCCGTGAGAAGTGTCGCCAGGGCGGCAGCCGCGGTGACCGGGCGCTGCCCAGGAGTATGGGCATGCAGACGAACGAACAGCTGGCCGTCGGGAAACTCGGTGGCGAGCAGGTGCGCGGCGTGCACGGCGAGAGCGGTCTTTCCGACCCCTGGCATGCCGTCCAGCGTATGGATGGCGATCACTCGTACCGGACCCGCGGCAGCCGCGGGCGACTCGACCAGTTTCCGCAACTCATCGTCGCGGCCGGTGAATCCGCCAATATCCCGCGGCAAGGTGTGCAGGGCGGTCACCAGCGCCGGTGCCGCAGTCTGGTAGTGGGTGACGTGCACGTCACGTGTGGCCTGGTAGACACTGGAGCCGTGCTCGGCCCGCGCTTTCTGCGTCCCCGGTGGAATCGGCGGGGGTGCCCCGGAACCCATTGCTCAGGCGGCTCGGCGAAGCGGACGTCCCACCCTGCTTGGATGGTCCGGCTGTTGCCGGCCCTCCGCGCCTTCGCGAGCCACGAGCAGACGGGAACGCGCCCTGCTCTGACCACGAGTGGATCCATGCGCTACCCCCGCCGCCGATTTCCGAGCCAACAGAGTAGACCTTTGAGGTCTTGACTGAGCTGACGTTCCGTCAATTACCTATGCCTGAGTGACTGTGGGCGGTTCTCCGGCCGAGTCTTCGTAGTAGGCGACGATATCCCCCGGGCTCCCTGTCCTGGCCGCCAACCGGGCCAGGACATCCCTGAGCACGGGATGTGTCGTGCGGGCCGCCAAGTTTTGGAGGTCAACGCCGGTGTAGTCACGCAGAGGAACGTCATTGCCGCGCGGACCCACGGTTTCGTCGTGTGAAACCCGATCCGCTTCAGGGAACGTCTGCTGGTCCATCGTGCTACATCCTCTCTCGACACATGCCTCGGTCACACCCCCGGCCTGTGCAGAGCCGAACGGGCGGCACGGTCGGCCCGGCGTGCGGTGTGTTCGGCCCGGCGATCGGGCGTACGGAGATGTTCCCCAGCCCATCCGCCCTGGCCTGCCTACATCGAACAGTGGGACCGCGTGCGGCCGCGAGGACCGATCAGGCACTGGTGCACGCAGGTTGATATCGGCTACCGGTCACATGTGTGCCGTGCGGCGCGTCATAGCAGTGACGAACGCAAGACCCGGCCGGAGCAACCCCGCACCGGCATAGGCTTGATGGGAGAATTCGTGATGTTCACTGCCTACGTAGTTGTCACCCTCTTGGCCGCCGTCATGGCGGGCTTCTCGGCCGGCGCCATCTTTTTCCGCGCCCAGTGGGTCGTGCAGCCCTTGGCCGACTACGGCATCCCGCGGTCGTGGTGGCCCTGGCTCGGTACGGCCAAGGCCGCGGGGGCGGCGGGTCTGCTGGCAGGCCTGCTCGTGCCGGTCCTCGGTGTCGTGGCCGGGATCGGCCTGGTGCTGTATTTCGCCGGGGCCGTCATCACCGTGGTCCGGGCGCGCTGGTACTCCCACATCCCGTTCCCCCTGCTGTACATGGCGCCGGTGGCCGGTGCCCTGGCGCTGGGGTTCGCCGTCTGAGCCGCGGCTCGGTGTCGGTGCGCCGGGTCGGGCCGTGGGGGAGCGGCGCCCGCTCGACGCTTCCCGCCGGGCCAGGCCACTCCGGTGAAGGCAGCCCCCTGCGCGGACGTGGTCCTCACCACTCCACTCCGGTGGAAGGACGGGCATCATGATTCAGCCCGACGATCGCCGTCAGCGAGCGGAGCCCGCGCCGCGCAGTTCGCTCTGATGCCGGCGCGGAGGGCAGCACAGGACCAGCTGTTGAGCAGTACCCGACCAGGATGGTGGTAGTCCATGGCAGATCATGACCTGACCGGTTTCGACCGCGACACCTTCACCCACGACGGCATCGCCCGCAGGATCCTGCGGCGCGGCACGGGGCCCGCGGTGATCGTGATGGCGGAAATACCGGGGATTACGCCCAAGGTGCTGGAGTTCGCGGAACGGGTGGCCGCGATCGGCTGCACCGCAGTGCTTCCGGTGCTCTTCGGCACGCCCGGCCGCGCCGCGGACCCCGCGGCCGATGGCTGGCTGAAGCCCGGGTTGTACTTCGCCTCGTCGATGGGGAAGGTGTGCGTGAGCCGGGAATTCACCGTGCTGGCCACCGGGAAGTCCTCACCCGTGGTGACCTGGCTGCGGGCCCTGGCCGCACACGAGCACCAGCGCTGTGGCGGCCCCGGCGTCGGAGCCGTCGGCATGTGTCTCACCGGCGGCTTCGCCCTGGCAATGGCCACCGATGAGCGCCTTCTGGCCCCCGTTCTGTCCCAGCCTTCCCTGCCGCTGCCCCTCACCAAGAGCCGGGCCGCCCGTATCGACATCTCCGCCGAAGACCTCGCCACCGTCCGGGCCCGCTGCGAACGCGACGGCCTTCGGGTCATGGGGCTGCGCTTCCGCGGGGACCGGTTGGTACCGGGCGACCGGTTCGCCTTTCTGCGTCGCGAACTCGGTGATGCGTTCACCGCCGTCGAACTCGACGACGGCGCCGCGAACCCCGATGCCGCGCTTGCGCCGCACTCCGTACTGACCGAGCACCTCATCGACGAACCCGGCCAGCCGACCCGCGCGGCGCTGGACGAGGTGCTCGACCTCTTCCGTAGCCGCCTGCTTGACCAGCACCGCGGCACGGCCGCGGAACGGACAGGGTGAGCCGCCCCGACAGGGCGAGGCGGCGCGGGATAGCAACATCGGCACCGGCATCGACATCGACATCGGCACTGGCACCGGCACCGGCATCGGCATCGGCATCGATTCTGATTCCGATACCGATACCGATTTCGAGCCGGACGTGGTCGGTCAGCGGGGTCCGGGGCAGCGGATGTCGTGGCGGGGGAGTGTGCTGTCGACCAGCCAGGCGGTGGCGATGTCACTAGCGCAGCGGTTCGGGGTGAAGCCGTAGACGCCGTGTCCGCCCTGGTCCACGCTGACCATCGTGGCTCGGCGGCCGAGGACATGGCGCGTGGACTGGGCCCCCGGGTACGGGGTGGCCGGGTCGCGGAGGTTCTGCAGGAGCAGAATGTTGCGCGGCCCCTGGTTCGTGATCTTCTCCGGCGCCTCGGGGGCCTGGTAGGGCCAGAAGGCGCAGGGGAAGATGTCGCCGCCCATGGGCCCGCCCACCGGGTAGCGGCGGGAGTCATCGCGCAGCGAGCGGCGGTACGGGGCGAGGCTGCGGGGCCAGCTTCGGTCGTCCTGGCAGATGGTGGCCGCCGAGCTGGGCTGGACGAGCTGGTTGAACGCCGGATCCAGCGCCTTGGAGTACAGCGCGCCCAGCGGAACCTTGACCTTCTCGGCGGACGGTGCGCCGGGCGCGTGGGCCAGGAACTGCCAGACCAGCGCCAGGTTGGGGAAGTCGCTGTCCGAGTACAGCCCCTGCAAGGTGAGCTGACGCAGCACCGTGCCGCTCACCCGGTACCGGCCGACGACGACCGGGTGTCGGTCGAGCCGGTGGATGAGCGTGAACAGGATCCGTCCCACTCGCCCGGGATCACGGCCCAGGTGGTACGTGGCGTCATGCACGGCCACGTACCGGGTGAAGTCCGGGTAGCGCTGCTTGGATCCCGGCCCGAAGAGCCGGAAGCGGTTTCGCCATGTGGCGGAGGTGTCCACCACACTGTCGAAGATCAACCGCTCGGTACTGTGCGGGAACATCTGCGCATAGACGGCTCCCAGGTAAGTGCCGTAGGAGACCCCGTAGTAAGAGATCCGCTGCTCTCGCAGTGCTGCCCGGATGCGGTCCATGTCGCGGGCGTTGTTCTTCGTGTACATCGTCGGCACCAGCGGTCCCGCGTGCCGGGCGCACGATCGGCCGACGCTCCGCTGCAGTTCGGCGGTCGCGGAGAACGGCTTGCCGTACAGCGGAGGGGCCAGCGGCAGGTTGTCCAACTGGTGGACCGAGAGGTGGCACGAGACGCCCGAACTGGCGGCCAGTCCTCGGGTGTCGAAGCCGATCAGGTCGTAGTGGGCCCGAACGGAAGCGGGCACCTTCGCGCTCCACCACAGAGGCATCGCCACCCCGGGTCCGCCGGGTCCGCCGGGATTGAGCAGCAGCACACCGCGCCGATGTCGCGGGTCGCCGGCCCGGAGCCGGGAGATCGTCAGTTTGACCTGCGGGCCCTTCGGATGGGTGTAGTCCCGCGGCACCTGTAGCGAGGCGCATCGGAGGGATGAGCCACCAGGAACACCGGGAGCACCGGGAACACCAGGAATTCCGGGAATCGGCTTGGTGGCCGGGCAGGCCTGCCAGGCCAGTGGTCTGGACCCGCCGGGCCAAGCCGCCTGGACGGCCGACGGGGCGGCCGGAGCGCTGGCCGCGAGGGCGACTGCGGTCAACGCGCCGGCCACGACGCGGGCCGCCCGGGGTGTCCTGGAACGTGCGCGGGCGGCGGCAGGGAGCGGCACGGATCCTCCAACGGCGGTCTGCGTGAACCGGCCGGTGACCCGGCCTCGGTCGGCGTGCTCGCCGGCCACGTCGTCCACCCTGAGGGCCGTCGACGCCGGGCTCCGGATGCATCCCGCGGACGTGCGACAAGAACACCCATTGAGCGCAGAGCGCGCGGCTTCCGCTCCCCGCGGACCATCTACAAGTACGTGCCAGAGCTCAAGGCCGGTGTCCGAACCGTGGTCTTCATCCTGCCCCGCCCCGACCGACCCGACCTGCCCTGCCCCGCCCCGACGCTGACCAGCCCAGCCCGCCTACCCGATCCCGGCCTGCCGCGCATGCAGTTCGGACCGGACGAGTTCGAGGAGGCGGCCGGTCCAGTTACGGCCGCGGCCGGCGTTGTCGCCCCAGAAGTCGGAGTCGGCATCGTCGTAGATGAGGGTCGCGTCGTCGGTGGCCAGGAGGATTTCGGCCAGGTCGGGGTGCTGGGTGTACTTGGTGCGCAGGAGGCCGGTCATGACGGCGGTGCGGGCCTGTTCCCAGCCCTCGCGGCGGGTGGCGTCGGCGGCGAGTCCGCGAGCGGCGTACGGAGTGTCCGCCGCCGCTATCGCGGCCCGTGCTGTGGGGTCGGCGGCCGACAGCGCCCAGTAGGCATGGGCGACCGAAGGGTAGGTGACACCCTCGACGTCGACGGGCGCGGGGTAGTCGTTGCGCAGGCCCTCGGTGCCCGGGTCGTCCACTCGCTGCCGCGGATACGAGTGGTAGAGCTGGACCGCCGGAGCGTGCGGGGTCGTCGGCCCGTCCGCCGGGACCCGGGACGGCCGTTCGCTGATCCACTCGGCCCGCTCCTCGAAGTAGGCGACGGCCTCGCCGTACTCCTCCTGCGAGACCGGTTCGTCGGACCAGCTCTCCATTTCGCCGCCCGGCCCGGCCACCAGCGCCTGGAGCGGCCAGTCCATGCTGTCCATGTCGCCGAGCGCGTAGTGGCGCTGGGACTCCGGGATCGCGAGATAGGCGGCGCGGGCGACGGCCCGGTTCTCCTCGGTGCGGTCGGCGAGGAACACGTCAACTGCTGCCAGACACCGGTCTGTCGAGTCGGGACGCCCGTTCAGTTGGTCGATGGTGTCCCGCACCTCGGCGAGCAGCGACTCGGGAGTGAGCCAGGTGCGCGGCTTGCTGAACTTCCATCCGCCCAGCCCGTGGACGGAGGCCTCGGCGCCGTCCGGGAAGGCGGTGGCCACCCAGCCGTCGTGCAGCTTCCCCTCGAACTCGTCGAGGGTGACCAGGCCCCAGCAGTCGATGAGCCCGTCCGCGTAGATGAACAGCTCGGTGAGAAAGAAGCGCCCGCCGTTGCAGATGAAGCCGTGCCGCCAGGTGCCGGCTATGCGGACGCCGTCCGCCATGCGATGGGTGATCCGGTTGCCGATCATCCTGTCATTGTGCAGGGCTCGCCTCTGGTGCCTCGCCGCAGCTGAGCTTCCACACCACCGACACGCTCGACAGGCTGCTCAGTGAGGTCATTCCAGTCGGGTCGTTGCCGCTACGGTGCCGCGATCCGGGCACGCAACTGCCCTGGAACCACGGCCCGTTCGCCGCCGTTCCCGCAGTCGAGCCGCACCTTTCCATCGTCGCCGATCCGGCGGACCTGCTCAGGCGCCATGTCGTACAGCCGCTCGCCGCTGGTGCGGGGGCGCGGCGCCGCAGCCAGCAGTAGGACGTATCTGCCGGGAGCCGGAAGCTGCACCTCGGAGGTTGGGTACCAGACCGTTATCGGCCCTCGGGATGACACCGGCCCGTGCGCCAGCATGTCGTCGACCTCGAAGCGGAAGCCGGAGCTGCGGGTGGCGCCGTCGTCCACGTGGATCCGTCCGGGCCGTAACCTCCCGCTCACCGGCTGGTAGCCGGCCGCCCGGCGCGAGGCGATCTCCTGCGCGGCGGACCGCACACACGCTGCGGAGGCTGCCGTCACCGCCTCGTCGCTCTTCCCATGCGTACGGTCCATGGACAGCGGTACGGCCACTGCCCCCGCGACGACGACCGCCGCCCCTGCCGTCAGTGCCGTCCGCCGCCGCACCCGTCCCCGGTGGGATCGCCCGGTGAACTCCGGCTCAACAGAGGGGACTTGGCCGCATGGCTCGGCTGCTTCTGCTTCTGCTTCTGTTTCTGCTTCTGAGAGCGGCTGTCGTACCTGCTCCGCTGCCTGCCCGTCTGCCATGGGCCTCTGCTCGTCGCTACTCATCGGCGGAACCTTCCTCTCGATCATTCGATCCTTTACGGCAGTGAGGAAGCCCGCGGCGCACAACACAGACAGCGCGCGGGCCGCCCGGCTCTTGATCGTACGGCCCGCTGCCCGGACGGGAGTTGGCACACACGGCGCGTACGGTCACGGCGCGTACGGACACGGCGGTCCCCACGGACTCGTCACAGCCCGGGCACCCGTGCGGATTCAGCGGCTTGAGCGTCTGGTCGGTGGCGCTCTTGGACGTATGGCCGACACCTGCGCCGGGCTCGGGGAGGGGTGTCGCGGCAACGAGGTCGGTCAGCTCGAACGGTGCTGTGCGCGGCCCGGCCAGCGCCGAGACTACGGCCTCCGCCGCACCCGAGTACGCGTACTGCGCGGCAGCGGCGTGGTCGGGTGGCGTCGGTTGCCATGTGGTCCACATGCGTTCCCGCAGTGCATTCCGACGAATGCGCTGCGCCGATCGAGCGATATCCGCCACCGCCCCGCCCGTCCGGCGCCCCACGAGGTCCATACCTAACCCGTGGGCAGGAGACCGCCGAGGCGAAGGGGGAATGCTGTGGTCAGAGGAAAGGATTCCCGCTCCTTTCGGCTCCTCATCGTCGGATGCTGCGCCCTGTTGCTCGGAGCCGTCTGGGCTGCCGCGCCCGAAGTCAGGGCGCCGCCCGGCGACGTCGGTTCCGACCGGCTCGATCCGCGGATTGCGGAGATCATGCGGAAGCCGGAGTACCGCAATGCCCAGTGGGGCCTGCTCCAGCGCGACCCGGACAGCGGGCGGGCGGTCCACAGTCGGTTCGCCGAGCAGTTCTTCATCCCCGGGTCGACGGCCAAGTTGTTCAGCGTGTCCGGGACATGGCAGACCCTCGGCGGCGCCCATCGCTTCAAGACGCCGGTCCATGCGGTCGGCGAGCGGCACGGGAGCACCCTGGACGGCGATCTCGACCTGGTCGCCCAGGGCGACCTCACCATGGGCGGCAGGACTCGCTCCGACGGCACGGTCGCCTTCACCGACCTCGACCACACGTACGCCAACGACTTCCCCGGCGCCACGCTCACCCCGGAGAACCCGCTTGCCGGGATCGACCTGATCGCGCAGCAGGTACGGCGCTCCGGCATCACCCGTGTCAACGGGAATGTGATCGTCGACGACCGGCTCTTCCGGCCCGAGCCCGTTCTCGATCCCACCCCGACCCCGCTGATCATCAACGACAATCTCATCGACCTGCTGACCACCCCAGGCGACCACCCCGGCGAGCCCGCGCAGCTCGACTGGCGGCCGAAAGTCGCCCCGTACCGCGTCACGTCGACCGTGAAGACCGTGGCAGCGGGCGAGCCGACCGACATCGCGGTGACCGCCTCCGACGACGGCACCCGGATCCGGCTGTCCGGCACCATCGCAGCCGGCGCCGACCCGATGCTGCGCGTGTCCGACATCGCCGACCCGGCGGCCTTCGGCCGCACCGCGCTGATCGAGGCGCTCGAACGAGCCGGGGTGGAGGTCACCGCGGACCCGACGGGACCCAACCCGGCCGGCCGGCTGCCCGACACGTACGAGGGCCGGCCACGCGTGGCCGCGTACACCTCCCCGCCCTACGCCGAGTACGCCGAACTCATCCTCAAGGTCAGCCACAACCTGGGCGCCAACCTCGGTATGTGCCTGATGGCGACCAAGACCGGCAGCCACGACTGCATGGACGGTTTCCCGGTGCTGGCCGACTTCCTGGAACGCGCGGGCGTCGACCACAAACAGGTGCAGCTCCTGGACGGCCGGGGCGGCAACCCCGTCGACCGGGCCACGCCGAAGGCCGAGGTGCAGATGCTGACGTACTGGATGCGCACCCCCGAGGCGAAGCGCTTCCGGGAGTCGCTGCCCATCCTCGGCGTCGACGGCCTGCTGGCCAACAATTGCCGTAACTGCCCAGCGCGCGGAAAGGTGTTCGCCAAGACCGGCGCCGTCGTCGGGCTGGACGCGCTCAACGACCGCCTCGGCGTCGGCGCCATCACGATCGCCGGCTATCTGGACACGGGCAACGGCGGCTTCGACGTCTTCTACGCCGGCGTCAACGGCGCCGCCACCCCCACGACCGACATCGACGGAGTACGGGGAATCGCCAACGACCTCGCCATGGTCTCCGCATACCTGCAGGAGGCGGCGGCGCGGCGGGAAGACTGAGAGTCGGGAGGACTGAGAGTACTGAATCGCGGTCGATCGAGGGCATCCGCACGGTGGGGTGCGAGCGGCCGTCACGTCCAGAATCAAGGCGGCCAGACCCAGTGCGCCGCCCCGGGTGCCCGCGGCGAGGACTGCGGCTGAAACGAGGATCCCGAGCGTGCAGACCAGGTTCACCGGATCGGATCCCCGGCGGTCCACCAGGCGTCCGGCGAGTGGGGTGCAGAACATGGTCGCCGCGCCTACCAGAGCGAGCATCCCTACTGCCTCGGCGCCCAGGCCGTAGACCGGACCGGTAAGGAGGAGCGCCAGGCAGGTCCAGACGGCCGAGAACCCAGCGAAGATACGCCACCGGCCTTGTCACCCGGGCGCGGGACGGACGGCAGGTCCTCTACCGCCGCAGCCCTCTCGGCGACCAACTGACCGGCCAGAGTCAGCTCCCTGGGCCCGATGAAGTCTGTCTTCCCGGGGCGCTGTCACCATCCCCAAAGTAGTTCTGCATCCCCAAACTAGTTCTGCGTGAGGCACATCATCTGGGCCCTGCAGGACGGCCCTGCACCCCACACGCAAGGGCGGTGTTGGCGAATTCGGGCGGCAACATACATCGCCCTCCTAGTCCCAACTGGGCCGAGGAGGGCGATGTCGCGTTCAGGAGCGGGAGTCAGAGCGCGCGCAGCGCTCCCCAGGCCTGCCGACCGACGATGCCGTCCACCGTGAGGCCGTACGCGTCCTGGAAGTGCATGACCCAGCCCTCGGTGCGTGGGCCGAAGTGCCCGTCAACGTCGAGCGCATCACCTCCGGCCCAGTAGTTGATGAGGCACTGGATCTCCCGAACCCGGTCGCCGTAGTCACCGCGTTGGGTCGTTTGGGAGCCGTCGTAGTAGCCGCAGTAATCGAATGCCGACTGTGTGGCGGTGCTTGCCGGTGCGGATGTTGGTGTTGCTGAGTGGGCGACGGTGGGTGCCGCCGCCAGTAGAAGCCCGGCCAGTGCGGTCGCTGCCGCTACCGAGGTGCGTTGACGCGAGAGCATGAAAGCAATTCCCTCCCTTGGGCGACGCGTATCGGATACGCGTGGCAAGGCGGCCGTCCCCAATCGCCGCAGGGAAATACTGGCGCCCGGAACATGCCGCCACGCCCCATTGCCCGAATTTCACTCCTGCGCGTGATAATGCGTGCTCATATAGACACATCTATACGCACCTATCCACACCACCCACGCCTACCTTGTGTGGGTTCTGTCCGATTCGGCGAATTCCCGGCCGTGGGCGTCGTCCTTCCAGCAGAACCCGGGCCGGTGCGCGAAGTTCTGTCCCGCTTGCGCTCTCACCGCCTGGATGATCAGGCTCAGGTTGGGACGGGAGAACTCCCCCCAGTTGCCTGCGTTCGAGGCCACGAGCAATTCACCGTTCGAGCCTCGCCCGGCCCCCGCGACCAGTTGCGTAGCACGCCCTCACAGCCTGTGCCAACCCTCTTGGATCGCGGCCCGCGAACGGCTGTTGCGCGCGTCCGTCTGCAAGTCGAGGCGTGCTACTGCCAGTTGCACGTACGGCCAGTTCCCCGGCAGCGGCACGAGCGAGCTGGTTATCGATGTATCCGGGTCCACTTCAAGCGTGAGGCCGGCCAAAGGCTGCCCCAGGCCTGCCGCTGCTCCAAGAGAAAGCGTCCTATCCCTCGTCCTCGGCCAAGTCCTCCAGCTCCTCTCTGCCCTTGTCGGGGAGCTCTCCGATGAACCGTGGGCAGGTCCAGGCTTCCGGGCTGATCGTGTTCTCCGGCGGCGGGAATTCCCGCGGCGCGTCGAAGTGCGGGATTTCGTATAGGAACTTCGCGTCCCGCGGCTTCGGGTGCTCTTCGCTGTGTGCGCATTCCCGAGGCCGGGGGACTTCGGCGACGGAACGCAGGACGGGGAGGACGCCGCGGAGCACTGCGAGATCGGGCGTACGTTGCACGCCGTTCGCGTCATTTGCACCTGGGTCGCCCCCGCGCCCGGTTGGGCTCTGGGCGGGCAGGGCGTCGAGGTCGGTGCTGCGTTCCCTGTCACGTTCTGCGTGTTGAGGTGAGAAAAGAGGTGAGAAAAGCAGTCAGACGGTCCAGATCGTCGGATGGCTGAGGCAGGCTGCCCCCTGGATCAGGCGGCGCCGGTGCGCGTCGCGGTGACCGCCACCGTCGCGTAACGCATCGTGAAGCTGCCGCCCCTCGCGTCGAGGGCGGCCCCGACGCCCTCCAGCACCTCCGCCAGCTTGTCCGACGGGAGCTGGGTGAGGTTGCCATGGGTGGGCATCTGGTCCAGCCATGCGTCCCGGGTGTAGGACCACTCCCAGTCGAATCGCCACTGTTCCGGGGCACCGAACCCGCCCACCTCTCGGATCCCGTCGGCGGCCTTGGTGAACAGCACCTGGTACCCGTCCAGGGCTTGCTTCGTCGTCGCCTGGAGGTTGAACGGCGAGTCGGGCAGCACCTGCCGGTAGACCGCTGCGACGGCTTCCGCTACGTCGGGCGGAAGCTGGAAGGCGTTCCAGAACGCTGCCAGCCGGCCACCAGGCCGCAGCACCTGCGCGGTCTTGGCCGCTCCCGCAACCGGGTCTACCCAGTGCCAGGCCTGGCCGGCGACGACCGCATCGAATTCCCGGCCGCCCGGGTTCCAGGCTTCAAACGTCGCTACGTCAGTCTCCACCCCGAGTTGTCGCGCCAGGCCGGCCATCCGCGTGTCGGGCTCGACCCCGAGCACCGTGCAGCCGGCCGCTTGGAACTGCCGGGCGGCGATGCCGGTCCCACAGCCGACGTCGAGGACGTCGGGCCCGGGGCTGCCGGCGATGATCCGGTCCACCATGGCGTCGGGATAGCGGGGCCGGGCCCGGTCATAGCGTTCGGCGTCCGAGCCGAATGACTCCGCCGCCCGCCGGTGTTGATGAGGCTTGATGCCGGAAAGGCGTGCACGCTCCGGCGGTATAGTGGGCATGCGCCCACTATGGTGGGCACATGCCCACTCGTCAACGGGTGGACCGATGAAAGAAGGAGGGAGACGCGGTATGCCGACAGGAGTGGCCATGCGCGACGCGCGCGAGCAGCTCTTCGACGCCGCCGAGCGTGTCCTGCACCGGGACGGGCCGAACGCGCTGACCAGCCGGGCGGTCACCACGGAGGCAGGCTGCGCCAAAGGCGTCCTGCACCGGCACTTCGCCGACTTCGACGCCTTCCTCGCCGAGCTGGTGCTGGACCGCATCGCCCGGATCGACAACCAGGCCGCCG
Source organism: Streptomyces sp. NPDC050636 (assembly GCF_040654775.1). Taxonomy (NCBI): domain Bacteria; kingdom Bacillati; phylum Actinomycetota; class Actinomycetes; order Kitasatosporales; family Streptomycetaceae; genus Streptomyces; species Streptomyces sp. NPDC050636. The sequence continues at coordinate 17,547 of NZ_JBFAIP010000052.1, read as the reverse complement.
CCCTGCGCGACTCGGCCGGGACCGGCACCGTCGCCGACAACCTCACCGGTGCCCTGACGGACCTGTTCGGGGCCGTGGCTGTGGCGATCGTCGGCCTTGTCACCTCCCGGGATGACCTGCGCGCCCGGCTCCGCCGGACCACGCCGACCGGCATCCCGGTACTGACGGAAGCGACGGCCATGATCGCCTCCTACCTCACCACCGAGCGCGAACTCGGCCGCATCGTGCCGGATGCCGACGTCGACATGCTCGCCCCCACGCTGATCGGGACCGGACACATGCTCTTCGCCGACCGGAAAGGCACCCGTCCAGAGGCTGGAGCCGTCGGCAAGGTAGTGACCGCGGTCATCGCCGGCGTTGTGCAAGAACCGCTGGGATGAACGGCCCAGCAGCAAGTCCGCACCCGAGGATCGGGTGCCGGTGTGCGGAAGAGCCGGCCTTGGCACCGGCCTTGGAGCCGGCCTTGGACCCAGCCTTGGAACTGGCCTTCATGCAGTCGAGAGTGGCGATCGTCGTGCACGGTGATTCTCATGAGTGACCGTCCGACGCCGTGGTCCTTCGGCTCCGATGGTCGTCAGCAGACGGAGTCCATGAAGCTCAGCATCCGGCTGTTGACCAGCTCGGCGTGGTCGATCTGCGGTCCGTGACCGGTGTTTGAGATGATCTCGGCGCGGGCGCCCGGTATCAGGCGCGGGACGCGCTCCACTTGGCGTTTCGGGTGCACGAGGAGGCTTCGCTTGCCGAGTAGCAGGTAGAGCGGGGTACGGATGGTGCGCAGCTCGTCCTCGCTGAGGGGAAGTGGCGCCGGGCGCCGTATCCGGTAGGCGCGCACACCGGACCTGATCATCGTGCGCAGCTCGGGCACGATGAGGACCGGCTGCTCCAGCCAGGCTGCCAGGCGCGGGCGGAGCGTCTTGGGCGCGAAGGTCGCGAAGAGGCTGGCGAAGATCCAGACGAAGAACCGCAGGCCCACCTTCTCCAGGCCGCCGGGGTCGAGCAGAGTCACCGAGGCGAGGCGGCCGGGTTTGCGGTGCGCCTGGTTCAGTACGAGCCAGCCGCCGTAGGAGGAGCCGATGAGGTGGACACGGTCGAGGCCGAGGCCGGCGAGCGCCTCGTCCAGCCATTGGGCGGCGAGTTCGGGCTGGTGGATGGGCTCGCGCTGGATGCTGCGGCCCGGGTCGCCGGGAGTGTCGAGGGCGTAGACGGGCCGGTCGGCGCTGAGCGCGGCGGTGTTCGGGTACCACATGGCAGAGCAGCCGCCTGCGCCGTGCACCAACACGATCGGGGTACGGGATTCGGCGGCGGCGTCCGTGGGGCCGTACCGGTAGACGTGTGTCGTCCCGAAGCTGGTCTCCACGTCGAGTTCCGCACGTATGGGTGCGCCCATCGTGTAGACCGCGTCGCAGGCCGTGAAGTACCGGTCGCGCAAGGCGTCGTTCACATAGCGGCCGACATCGGAGCGGGCGCGGGTAGTGGTCTCGGGCACGGTGGGCCACCTCCGGGAGTATCCGTTTTCGTGGTACGACCGTACCACGTTGATGGTACGGCTGTATCATGAAGGTCCCCGATGGGGCCCGGAGCCAGGAACCGAAGAGCGGAGATACGGCCGATGCCCAAGCGCGTGGACCACGAGGAACGGCGCACCGAGATCGCCGAGGCGCTGGTCCGGGTCGCCGGACGACGCGGGCTGCACGCGGTGGGGATGCGCGATGTGGCTGCGGAGGCCGGGGTGTCGCTGCGGCTGGTGCAGTACTACTTCGAGACCAAGGAGAAGTTGCTGCTCCACGGACTGCAGCAGCTGGCGGCCGGATTCGGCGAGCGGGTCGCCGCACGGGTCCGCGCCGTCGGGGACGATCCCGGGCCGCGCGCGAAGATCGAAGCAATCCTCATGACGGCGTTGCCGACCGACGAGGAAAGCCGCACCTTCCACCTCGTCTACACCGCGTACGCCGTGTTGTCCGTGACCGACGAAACGCTCGCCGCCCAGCCCTTCGTCAAGGATCCCGACGCCGCAGAGGAGGCCGTGACCGGCTTGCTCCGGCAGGCACGGGACATGCGGCTCACCCAGCCGGATCTGGACCCACGGCTGGAGGCGATCAGCCTGCTCGCCCTGTCGGCAGGGCTGGGCACCAGCGTTCTGGTCGGCCAGCGCAGCACGGAGTCCGCCGCCGCCGTCCTGGAACACCAACTGGACCGGATCTTCCAAGGCGGCGGACGCAACGACTGAGAGTCCCACCAAGTAGCGCGCTCGGTCACAGCGGTTGGAGCCACCCTACGGGTTCATTTCCCCTTCACCCGCTTCGCGCAAGGCCCGGCATCACCGGCCAGGGGCTTTCCTGTCGACCAGGCCATGCTGTCGGAGCATGACGCGAATCAGACAGCGTCGGCGGTTGACGTCATGGTGGTCCTCGTATGCGGTACGGCCGTGCAGAATTCTGCGGTCGTCAGTGATCAGGCAGTCGCCTTCCTCCAGCAGGACTGTGACGCTCAGCTCCGGGCGGGCGACGACGTGTTTCAGGGCGTCGACGGCCGAGCGTCTCGCCGACGACAGGGGCTCGCCGGTCAGCTCGGCGGCGGTTTCGATCCTTGTGACGTTGCACCGGACGTGGACGCGGCCGTCGGGGCGTACCTCGAAGACCGGCGCCCACACCACCGGTGCCCTTCCCGGGGGCGTGACATGACGCCGGTCGAATGCGAAGGGGCAGCTCAGCAGGGCGAGTTCACCGGGGAACTCCTCCTGCAGAATGCGGTGGACCGCCCAGCCGTCGACCAGGACGGACGCGCCGCCCTGTGCGGCTCTGCGATGGGTGAGAAGGGCGATCCAGTCCGGCTCCTGGCCGAAGGGCCTGACCGCTTGGTCGTTGTGCAGGTGCAGATAGCCGCGCGACTTGGAGGTGTAGGCATTCTCGTGGAAACGGCGGTCGTCGGTGTACTCCGAGACACCCTCGTCCCGGACCAGCCAGGCCAGGGCGGTGTCCCCGCCATGGCCTTGCGGGAGCGGCTCGCCCAGGTGGCTGAGCATCGACTCGCAGAAGCGTTGCGCGTCAGCAGGCCCCATGGACGTGGCGGGGACATCGGTCACCACGGTGAAGCCCGGTCCTTCGAGAAGTGCGTCACGCACCCGGCGGGCCAGCGCCGCGTGATCACGGAAGTACGGCAGGCGAAAGTCCGAGTGGGAGGCGAAGGTTTGCTGCGTCCAGCCGTTCGCGGCGTCTCGGAGCATGGGTCGAGGGTAGGAGTGGGCGCCGGTCCGGCAGAAGGCGGAAACAGGCCCTCCGCCGGCATCCGGACAGGCCCTAGGCTGACGCCGGGCTGCTGAGGGGTGGTGCCGGATGCGGGTGAGGCGGTTGGGCCGTGACGGCCCCTGGGTGTCGGCTATGGGCCTGGGCTGCATGGGCATGTCGGAGTTCTACGGAGCCGCCGACGAGGCCGAGTCGATGGCCACCATCCGTATGGCCCTGGACCTCGGTGTCACCTTCCTCGACACGGCCGACATGTACGGCCCGTACACCAATGAACGGCTCGTTGGCCGAGCCGTGGCCGGCCGTCGTCAGACGGTCTTCCTCGCCACCAAGTTCGGCGTCGTACGCGGCCGTGACCCGAGGGACCGACGGGTCAACTCGACGCCGGGGTACGCCAAGCGAGCCTGCGAAGCGTCCCTGCGCCGCCTGGGCGTCGACTACCTGGACCTGTTCTACCTGCACCGGCGCGATCCGGACGTGCCGATCGAAGAGACCATCGGCGGCATGTCGGAACTCGTGGCCGAGGGCAAGGTCCGCTATCTCGGTTTGTCGGAGGTGAGTTCCCAGACTCTGCGCAGCGCGTGTGCAGTGGGGCCCATCGCGGCATTGCAGAGCGAATACTCACTGTGGACCCGCGGCCTGGAACGGGACATCCTGCCCGTCGCCCGGGAGCTGGGGGTCGCCCTCGTGCCGTACTCACCACTCGGCCGCGGACTCCTCGCCGGCACCATCACATCAGTCCGCACACTGGCCGTCGACGACATCCGACGCGACCAACCCCGCTTCCGGGGAGCGAACCTCGCGACCAACCTCGCACTGGCCGACCGGGTACGGAAACTCGCCGGGAACATTGGTTGCACACCGGCTCAGCTGGCCCTCGCCTGGGTGCTGGCCCAAGGGGACACCGTCATCCCCATTCCGGGAATGCGCCGAGTCGGACACCTGCAAGAGAACGCCGGGGCTCTCGACGTCCAACTCTCCGCCGAACAGGTGCGGTCGATCACCGAGGCGGTCCCGGAAGCGGCAGGCGCCCGCGCACCCGACCTGTCCCGGTTGGAGAAGTGAACTGGCTGTTCAGCTACCGCCGAACTCACCATCCGATACGAGCGAACCGGCTCACACTCCTCGCCTTTCTCGGCCTCGCCGCCGCCCTGACCTGCTACAAGAAGCTCTCAAGACTGAGGAGGGGCAGCGGGAGACCGTTGCGGTATCCCGCTGCCCGAACGTGATCACCGGTCAGGCTGGGGCGCGATTGATCAGGCCCGGGTCATCGGTGCCTGTAGTTCCGTCACCCAGTCGTCGCGGTTCTCGGGGCACTCCAGGTTGAGTTCGCGGGGGTATCCGGTCGGTTGGTAGCCGTTGGCGTCGGTCCAGCGGGCCAGGGTCTGGGCGGTGGGGAGCACGGTGTCCATCGAGCCGCGGTGCACGATAGTCGCCGCCTGGTCGAGGGACGGCAGGTCGAGGACTCGGAACGCGCCGTCCTGGAGAGGGGCGGAGACCTGCACGGCGGCGTGGACGCTGATCCTGCCGCCGCCCTCCGAGGCGTCCTCGTAGTAGGCGACACCGGGGCCCGTGGGCGTGATACCCGCCGAGCCCAGGCGCTGGAACAACTCGGCGTAGAGCGGCCCGATGACCGGGCCGATGTCCTGGGGCTCGAAACTCGCGGCGGTTGCGGTCAGCTCCGCCACCCGGACGGTGGGGACGCTCTTGATGACAACGTCGTTCGTGGGCATGTGCCCCTCGCTCTCGATCGCTCGGAGTCTCGCCTCGACCTGAACCAGCCGTGCTCCTGCGGCAGCCACGGCGCTCTCCAGTTCGGCCCGCCGCAGCCGCAGCATGCCGCGCAGTTCCTCGGCGCTGACTTTTTCGTCCACGATGTCCTGCACCTGCTGGAGGGTGAATCCGAGGTCCTTGAGCGCGATGATCCGGTTGAGGCGGGCGAGCTGGGCGGCGGTGTAGTGGCGGTAGCCGCTGGCAGGGTCGGTGTGGGCCGGGCGCAGCAGGCCGGTCGCGTCGTAGTGACGCAGCATCCGGACTGACACGCGGCCGTGCCGGGCGAAGTCTCCGATGGTGAACATGATGTCTCCGAGCTGACCACCTGACACGGTGTGAGGGTCAAGAAGCTACTTGGCGGCCGAGGAACAGCAAGAACGCGGGGTAGCAGCGTCATCGGCGCAGCTGTATGGAGTGCCGTCGAGCGAGCAGTCCGTGACGAGACAACGCCACGTGAGGCATCCTCTTGGACCGTGTAGGACATGGTCTTAGCCCTCGCTGCTGATCGCAGAGCCCAACTGCATCTGTGCGCAGCAGGCGTCCGCGGACGGAGTTACGCCGCCGCCAGGCCACGAAGACTTGACGCACAGTCAGAGCCTGCACGTGTCCACGTGGGTGATCGTGATCATCTCGCCGGCTTTCCGGTTTTCGACAACTCCGGGTAGCAGCGGTAATGCTCTGACCGGATATCCCTCAACAGCCGGTGGGACCGCGGCGGGCGCTGGATGATCCCACGCACCGAGGAAACCGGCGCTGCCGATGACCGGGTCGGCGCGCGTTCGGCGGCGGTGTTTCACCTGTAAGAGTCCTGTGCCTGGCGGGGTGGTCGACTGGTGATATTTCGGCCGTCTTTCGGGAATATGTCCGTGACAGGTGCATCCTGCCCCGAGAAATCACCTTGAGAAGGGAATCCGCATGGCGAACTTCAGAGGCAATTCAGTCCAAGACAAGATCTATCAGAGCATGAGGATTGCTGCCGAGGGTCTGCTCAATGAAAAGGGAATGTCGGCGATCGATGTCGGCTCGAACGGACACTTCCCGTATAACTACATGAGCTCCGAAAACTTCCTTCTTCGCGAAACCTGGGATTACCTCAACCGTACGATGGTGTGGCACAAGGGGGAGGGGAATCCGGCGGCGCCGGGGGAGCCTCATGCGGCGTTCGGGGGGCCGCTGAGCAATCTGTACGACAGCTACCTCAACTCGCTCGGATACAAGTTCTCATCCGAGGACCAGGCGAGGAAGTCGGAGTACACCATCAAGGTCCAGCAAAAGGGGCAGGATCTCGTAGCCCAGTACGAGCAGATCTACGGCACGATCACGGACCTGACCGCCTCCGGGCAGACGACGAAACTCGACTACATCCTCTCCTACAAGCTGACGCAGTGGGCCGGAGTGAAGGGCATCCGGCTGACCGAGGAGGTTATCCAGAACCTCAGCGACCACCTTCCGAACCGTCCGTACTCGGCAGATCAGCTCCTCCCTCTGATCTCGGACTACCTCGGCGCGCTGGTCCCGATCCTCGGACTGCTCAACAAGCAGCTCAACGCCTCGTTCACGCTGACCAGGCTCAAGAGGAACACTGAGCACCCCTCCACTGACAACGGAGGTGTGGTCACGAGTGACAAGGTAACGCGCGTCGGGTTCGGAATCCGGGAAAAAATGTCGCAGATCGATGCGGCTCTGGCGAATCCGAAGAACTCCGTTGAAGTAAAGCTCAAGATCAACAAGTACAGGCGCCAGGAAGCGGACCTTGACATCAACGGAGAGGCCGGGGGAACCATTCCGCTGTTCGACCTGTTCAGCATCGGGGTGGGCGGGAGTGCTCACTATTCTCTGTACGACCTGAACGAGGAGGGCAGCACCTGCGACGTGAAGGTCATCTTCAGGGGAGTCAATGCCGTCCACCTCGGGCCGACTGACTATCAGGAAGACACGGGAACCGGATGGTTCACGCTGAATCCGATCCAGGAAGCCATCAAGAACCATGGCAAGGACGTGAGCAGCTGGGTGCTCGACCCCTACCCGACGGACGATGGCATCGGCGTGCTCCGGTACCTGGCGATCAGCCAGCTCCCCGAACTGCAGCTCAACTACACGAGCGGCAAGGTGAGCGAGCATGTGCGGAAACTGGAGCAGCAGTCCGGCCTCGAAGTCTCATTCCTCGGTATTCCGTTGGTGGACACCAGGCAGAGGTACTCCTCCACGAAGATCGAGGAACATGAGGAGAACAACGGGTACAGCATCACATTCAAGCCGCCGGCGCCGTCCGGTTCCGCTTGGGACCAGCGGGCACAGGTGCTGGGCGGCGGAATTGACGAGGTGTCGCCGCAGAGCCCGAACTCGCGATAGTCGCGGCGCGGGGGGCGACCGGCCAGGTCGTCCCCTCCCGCCCTTGGTCGCTGCCCCTCGTCGTCATCAATCTCATGCACTCGCACCCGTTCAGCCACGCAGCAGTCACCCGCACCCATGCCGGGTCAGACGGGAACTCGCGCCGGGCCTGACGGGGCATCGATCAGTCGGCCCGGCGCTTCCTGCGTCTCATGGTGCCCGCGAGCCTCGGTCAGCTGCCGACGTAGGCCGCGAGGTGCTCGCCGGTGAGGGTGGAGCGGGCGGCGACGAGGTCGGTGGGGGTGCCCTCGAAGACGATGCGGCCGCCGTCGTGGCCGGCGCCGGGGCCGAGGTCGATGATCCAGTCGGCGTGCGCCATGACCGCCTGGTGATGCTCGACGACGATGACCGACTTGCCGGAGTCGACGAGCCGGTCGAGCAGGCCGAGCAGCTGCTCGACGTCGGCGAGGTGCAGGCCGGTGGTCGGCTCGTCGAGGACGTAGACACCGCCCTTGTCGGCCATGTGGGTAGCCAGCTTGAGCCGCTGCCGCTCGCCGCCGGACAGCGTAGTGAGCGGCTGGCCGAGACTGAGGTAGCCGAGCCCGACGTCGGCGAGCCGGGACAGGATCTTGTGGGCGGCCGGGATCTTCGCCTCACCGTCGGCGAAGAACTCCTCGGCCTCGGTCACCGACATCGCGAGCACTTCGCTGATGTCGCGGCCACCGAGGTGGTATTCGAGGACCGATGCGTCGAACCGCTTCCCCTCGCACTCCTCGCAGGTGGTGGCGACACCGGCCATCATCGCCAGGTCGGTGTAGATGACGCCGGCGCCGTTGCAAGTGGGGCAGGCACCCTCGGAGTTGGCGCTGAACAGCCCCGGCTTCACGCCGTTGACCTTCGCGAACGCCTTGCGGATCGGGTCGAGCAGGCCGGTGTACGTCGCCGGGTTGCTCCGTCGCGAACCGCGGATCGCGCCCTGGCCGACCGACACCACACCCGCGCCGGCGGCCCCCGACTGCTGTGGCAGTGACCCGTGCACGAGCGAGCTCTTGCCGGAGCCGGCCACGCCGGTGACCACGCAGAGCACCCCGAGCGGGATGTCGACCGCGACGTCCTGCAGGTTGTTGGAGGTCGCGCCGCGGATCTCCAGCTTGCCGGAGGGCGTCCGCACCGTCTCCTTGAGGGAGGCCCGGTCGTCGAGGTGGCGGCCGGTGATGGTGCCGCCGGCCCGCAGCCCCTCGACGGTGCCCTCGAAGCAGACGGTGCCGCCCGCCGTACCGGCGCCGGGGCCGAGGTCGACGACGTGGTCGGCGATCGCGATGGCCTCGGGCTTGTGCTCGACGACCAGCACCGTGTTGCCCTTGTCCCGCAGCCGCAGCAGCAGGTCGTTCATCCGCTGGATGTCATGGGGGTGCAGGCCGATGGTGGGCTCGTCGAAGACGTAGGTGACGTCGGTGAGCGAGGAACCGAGGTGGCGGATCATCTTGACGCGCTGCGCCTCGCCGCCCGACAGCGTGCCCGATGGCCGGTCGAGCGAGAGATAGCCGAGGCCGATCTCCACGAACGAGTCGAGGGTCTGCTGCAGTGCGGTGAGCAGCGGCGCCACCGACGGCTCGTCGAGACCGCGGACCCATTTGGCCAGGTCGCTGATCTGCATCGCGCAGGCGTCGGCGATGCTGATCCGCTTGATCTTCGACGACCGGGCCCCCTCGCTGAGCCGGGTGCCGTCGCACTCGGGGCAGACGGTGAACGTCATCGCCCGCTCCACGAATGCGCGGATGTGCGGCTGCAGTGCGTCGATGTCCTTGGACAGCATCGACTTCTGGATCTTCGGGATCAGACCCTCGTACGTCAGGTTGATACCGTCGACCTTGATCTTGGTCGGCTCCTTGTGGAGGAGGTCGTGCAGCTCCCTCTTGGTGTACTTGCGGATCGGCTTGTCCGGGTCGAAGAAGCCGCAGCCGCTGAAGATGCGGCCGTACCAGCCGTCCATGCTGTAGCCGGGGATCGTGAGCGCACCCTCGTTGAGCGACTTGCCGTCGTCGTAGAGCTGGGTGAGGTCGATGTCGGAGACCGTGCCCCGGCCTTCGCAGCGCGTACACATGCCGCCGGTGCGGTTGAACGTCGCTTTCACCGCCTTCTTGGCACCGCGCTCGACGGTGATCGCACCGCTCGCCCGGACCGATGGGACGTTGAAGGCGTACGCGCTGGGCGGGCCGATGTGCGGCTTCCCGAGCCGGCTGAAGAGGATGCGCAGCATCGCGTTGGCGTCGGTGGCGGTGCCGACCGTGGAGCGGGCGTCGCCACCCATCCGCTGCTGGTCGACGATGATCGCGGTCGTCAGCCCTTCGAGTACGTCGACCTCGGGCCGCGCCAGCGTCGGCATGAAGCCCTGCACGAAGGCGCTGTAGGTCTCGTTGATCAGCCGCTGCGACTCCGCGGCGATCGTGTCGAACACCAGCGAGCTCTTGCCCGAGCCGGAGACGCCGGTGAACACCGTCAGCCGGCGCTTGGGGAGTTCGATGCTGACGTCCTTGAGATTGTTCACGCGCGCGCCGTGCACGCGGATCAAATCGTGGCTGTCGGCACCGTGGAGCGCAGGCGACTGTGTGTCCGTCCTCTTGGCCGTGCTCATCGTGTCTCCATCTGTTACGCGGGGCCGCCTTCGCGGTCTCGGCCGGCATCGCCTGGATCGATCTAACCAGCTTCGAGCAGGACGGCTGGTTCTCTTTCGCTTCGGCCCGTGGAGCCTATGGGCCTAGGCCACGCCACGTGCCCGCCGAGGCGTCAGGCAACCGGCGGGGTAGCTCGGGGACGTTGCCGTCGGGGTCGGGGTCGGTGGTGGTGATGGTGGCTACCAAGCGGACGGCTCAGCGCCGCTTCTGGATGCCGATCACCCGTCGTATCCGACGTCGTTGCGGACCTCGAAGCCGAGGGTGTCGCGGTAGAAGGCCAGGGAGGCGTCCGGGTCGTTGTGCAGGAGGAATCTCGCGTGAATGGTGATGTCCATGGCAGTCACGCTAGGCGCGGCTCGGCCCCGACGCTTCTCGATTCCTGATCGGTCTGGTCACCTGTTTCGCCACGCAGGACGGCATCCCCGCCGTCGAGCGCGCCGCCTGGTGCCGATAGACGCTGGGCGGCACACCGACCAGCTCGGTGAAGCGAGTGCTGAAGGTGCCCAGCGACGAGCAGCCGACCGCGAAGCAGACCTCGGTGACGCTGAGGTCGCCACGACGCAGCAGCGCCATCGCGCGCTCGATGCGCCGCGTCATGAGGTAGCCGTACGGTGACTCACCGTAGGCGAGTCGGAACTGGCGGCTGAGGTGCCCGGCCGACATGTGCGCGCCGCGGGCGAGCGCCTCGACGTCCAGCGGCTGCGCGTACTCCCGGTCGATCCGGTCGCGGACGCGGCGCAGCTGCGCGAGGTCGTGCAAGTGCTGCGCCGTGGCGGCTCTTCTGGTCACCTGCAAGATCGTGCCACGTCGCGTCGGAGCTGCCTAGCGCCGCTGACGTCCCACCTCACCCCACCTCATCCCACCTCACCCCATCCCATCCCATCCACCGTTCTGATCGGTGCAGGCACGGCGCCGCAGGTAGTGATCTCGGAATCAGCGCCAGCCGTTTCTCAGATCTTCAGAGGCGACAACGAATACGGCCACTTGATGCGCTCGGCGATCACCGGCGCCGGCATCGTCGGCCACGCCCGTAACAGGACCTGCGTCTGCGGCTCGACCGGATCAACGACCGAACCCCACGGCGCACGTTCGTACTTCGGCGGCCGATCCGACGCCGACGCCAACGCCAACGCCCAAGAGGGGGCAACTCTCGGAGAACCACGAGAGGTCAGCCCCTGCCGCACCAGGGACATCGCGTACCGCCATCGGTCTGAGTATGCAGACAAGCCGTGCGCTGCAGCCGTCGTGACCGACGTCGATCCAGTGATGGAACAGGTCCCGGTCGTAGCCGGTGCGGTCGCGCGGACGAACGGCCTCGCAAGCGAGATCCGGAGTGGCCGACCTACGGGCCGACGATCTGACCCTGATCTGACCCAGATCTGACCCACTACGAATCGGAGCCAGGCCACGGCCTGGAACGCCGCGCGAGCCGACCAACTGTCGGCCGCGCAACCCACGCGGTTCGGGTCATCGCGCCCGCCATCGAGATCAAGACCTCAGCTGGGCCGTAACGTCTGCCGCCCCCCGGTAGTTGATCCCTTGCTGTTGGGCAATTCACGTGTGAGGAGCAACCCGGCAGTGAACATGTTGTTTGGGGAAACCCGCGCATGGCTACGCGAGTTGGGGGTTCCCGACAGCGATCCGGATACAAACGCGATGGTTTCTGAGCGGACGTTCCCGGACGGCTGTCATTGGAGGTTCGAGGCTCCCACGGTCAACACCGTGGAGGCTGTGGAGACGCTGCTGTCACAGAGTGTCCAGCGCGGGTTCACGATCAACCGCGTCACTGAGACCTTCGGCCTGAGCCGGCACACACTCGGTGAGATCCGCGACTATGTCGCCCTCGGGCAAGAGTACGGTGCGCAGATCCTCATGTCGGTGGGTCCGCGTGCCATCTATGACATCGGCGCGACGGTCCAGACCCAAGAGGGTGTCCGCGTCGGGTACCGGCTGCGCGGGCAGGAGCAGCTCGTACGTGCCATTGAGGACGTGAGGCGGGCGGTCGATGTCGGAGTGCGCGGGTTCATCCTTCACGACGAGGGCCTTCTGTCGGTACTCGGCCGCTTGCGGGCCGCCGGGAAGATTCCCCACGACACGCACCTGAAGATCTCCGCACACTGCGGGCTGGGGAACGGCGCGGCCGCCCAGGTGCTGGAGGAGCTCGGGGCAGACAGTGTCAACCCGGTACGTGATCTGACGCTTCCGATGATTGCGGCGCTGCGGAAGGCCGTGGAGATCCCGCTGGATGTGCACGTGGACAACACCAAGACTTCCGGTGGGTTCATCCGCACGTACGAGGCGCCGGACTTCGTACGTGTGGCATCTCCGGTCTACCTCAAGACGGGCGGCAGCGCGCTGGCTGGTCACAGCACCAGGGCGACACCGCAGCAGACCGAGGACATGCTCCGGCAAATGGAGATCACCGCGGAATTCATGGAACGCCACTATCCGCAGGCTCGCCAGAGCCCACCCGATGGGGCGAAGCATCTGGCCCCATCTCCTGCCGGGCCGTGACTGCCACTGCCACTGCCACTGCCACTGTCACCGCAACCGCGGCACGACGGGCTGACGCGTGCGGCTGATACCCCGGCTGGGACTCCTGTACCTGGCTGAGCGCCGTAGTTGGCGAGTCCTGCCAACTACGGGGCGCCGACACTCCGGTTCCGTGCCCGATGTGAGGTTCCGAGCCTTCCGGACAAGGTGCTGTTCGTCGGCCGCCATTGGCACGGCGGTGCTGACGGCGGACGGTAGCTTCTCACCATGCCGATGATGTCCTTCCCTCAGACCGGGTGTGAGATCTCGGGAACTCTGAGCGTCAGGTCAGCTGCCGGATGCTGGGAGAGTGGGAGCTCGTGGCGAGCGGTTGCCCACATGAACGGCGCCCACCAGTAGTCAACGACGGCCCGGAGTATCAGTCGCTCTTGTTCATGGGTGACGTCGAAGCCGGCGATGCACGCTGCGGCTGGGTCCTTAGGGCGTTCCAGTTCATCCTGCTTCCAGCAGCTCGACCGGCGGTTGGAACCCGGCCCGCTGGTAGAGCGGGACACTGCGTTCGGACGGCCAGACGATGAGGGTGTCCATGCCGTGGTGCTGAGCGTGCAGCCTCAGAGCATCCAGCAGGGCAGCCCCGAAGCCACGGTTGCGCTGGGAAGGGGCGACATAGAAGTTCGTCACATAACCGACGGGGGTGTTGTCCTCGTAGGGCTCGGGCACTCTCTCGATCAGGTGGAGGAAGACATGCCCGCAGATCTCTCCTCCGCTTTCAACGACCCAGGCCAGCCAACGTCTGCTGTCGAGCCGCTCCCGGATCCACTGCTCCGCCTCTTTCATGGACCGAACCGGAGCGGAAGGGTCTCCTGCGTGGTCCTCTTGCTTGAATTCCCAGCGCAGTCGGGCCAGAACGGGGGCATCGGCGGCGCGGGCTTGGCGCACGTGGAAGTCTGTGGTCATCGGGTCAGTCTCGCGTGCCCCGATCATGTCCGGCTCCCCCTTTTTTCAGTGCCTGGACATGCACGACAGGGCACTGTTGTCGACTGTCTCACCGTGTTTTGTCCGCGGAGGGCGAATCGGACAAGGTCACGTGAGACAGGGGCGAGAGTGGACGGGACGGGACACCCCGGCCTCGAATGGCACCTTGAACAGCACCTCGAACAGCACTTTGAACAGCACCTCGAACTGGGTAGCTCACCTGGTCATTTGAGCCCGGCCCAAGCTGCGGGAACCGGAAGCCGCCGACCGCAGGAGCCCGGTGACGGGTTGGGCCGGACGAACTGGGCAACGACGATGAAGTGCTCGTCATCTACGCGTCAGCTACACGACAGGGATCCGGTCCCGTCCTCGTAGATGCGGGCGGGTTGGTCAATGGTTGTTTGTTCGGGGGCCGATGAGGCCTGCTTCGTAGGCTAGGACTACCGCTTGGGTGCGGTTGTTAGCGCCAAGTTTGGTCAGCGCATTGCCTACGTGTGTTTTGACGGTTTCCAGGCTTACCTGCAGTTGCGTGGCTGCTTCTTGGTTGGATTGCCCGTTCGCTATGAGTTGCAGGATTTCGGTCTCCCGGCCTGTGAGTGTGGCAGCTCTGGCGGTGTGGGTATCGCGCCGTATGGGTCGGCTGGCGGCCAGGGTGCGGATGGCGTCGGGGAACAGTACGGAGTCGCCGGTGGCCACCAGCCGGATGGCGTGCGCGATCTGTTGGGAGGGCGCCCGTTTGCGGATGAAGCCGTTTGCGCCGGCCCGGAGCGCGTCATAGACGTGGTCGTCGTTCTCGAATGTGGTGATCATGATGATCTTCGGCGGATCGGGCAGCGTGGTCCGCAGTTGTCGGGTCGCTTCGATGCCGTCCATTCGGGGCATCCGTACGTCCATCAGTATGACGTCGGGGTGTAGCTGCTCGGCCATGGGAAGTGCATCGGTGCCGTCGGCGGCTTCGCCGATGACGTCCAGGTCGGGTTTGGCTGACAGCAGGGCGCGCAGTCCGGTGCGTGTGAGCTCCTCATCGTCGACTATGAGGACGGTAATAGGCCGGTCGGCGGCCGCAGTTGGCTCGCTGTACGTGTTCATGGCGCCGACCGTAGCGGTATTCGCGCGGCCAGCCGCCAGTGTGTGCCGCCGCGCTCGTCCGTGGGACCGGCGGATACTTCACCGCGCAGGAGCCGCACCCGCTCGGTGATTCCGGTCAGTCCGTGTCCGCGTTCCCTGCCGGGGCGGAAGCGTGCCGTGGCGTTGACGGGGTTGATGAGTTCGACCTCCAGCCAGCCGTCCTGTGCGGCGACGCGGAGGCTGATCGCTGCCATCTCGCTGTGCCGCAGCGCGTTGGTCAGGCCCTCCTGAATGATCCGGTACGCCTCGCGGGACACGGTGGCCGGGAGATGGGCCAGGTCCCCGGTGGTTTCGACGCGGAGTCCGGCGCCTGCCTGCCGGACCCGCTCGGTCAGGGGGCCGAGGTCGGCGAGGGTGCGCTGGGGTGTCGTGGGCGACTGGTCCTCGCGGAGGACGCCGAGGACGTGGTCGAGGTCGTCCATTGCGGCGCGGGACGTCTCCTCGATGCTGCTGAGGGCACGTCGGGCCGCGTCCGGGTCGCTGTCCATCAGTTCCCCTGCGACGGCGGCCTGGATGGTGGATGCCGTGAGGGTGTGCCCTATGGAGTCGTGCAACTCCTGTGCCAGTCGGTTGCGTTGGGCGAGCAGGTTCATCCGCTGTTCCACGGCGGCCAGCCGCTCGGCGGGCCGGTGGCCGAGGAGGACCGGTGCGAGTACGCGCAGGGCCGCCGCGCCGCCGGTGGCGATGTACCCGGCGAGCGCCAGACATACGGCGGAGACGACCGCTGCCCACAGGCCCTGCCACCCGTGCTGCACCCCGATGGTCCATCCGAAACTCGCCACCGGGCCACCCCCGCTCAGCCAGACCGACGGGAACACGACGGCCGCGAAGACCAACAGGCAGGTCACCGTGGTCACCGCGGCACCGACTGCCATGTGTGCGGCCAGGTACACCGACGTCCGCAGCCGGTTCGCCCAGGGGGACGCCGGCGATTCCAGCGGGGTTGGCAGACCGGTGCCCAGCAGCCGGTTGGCCAGCCGCACGCACTCCTTGCGCGCCGTGCGAGGAGCACCCATGGCCACGAGCATTGCGCACAGCCCGAGGCTGAATCCCACGACACGGAGCGCGGCCGGCCACTTCGGCGATGCCGCGACGAACGCCACGATCAGCGGCGGCGGGCTCAAGGCCACGCCGATAAATGTGTATGTCCAACCCCGGTACACGGCCCTGCTGCAGAGCGACCGAATCAATTTGCTCACGGCCTGCACAGTACCTTCGGGCCCCGCGGTGCACCTCCCCCGAAAGAGCCAGTACGGGCTCCCGCTGCAGAGGGAGCCCGGATTTCCCCCGGCACAGCGATGCGCGAGCACATCGTCGACTGGGAACGTTGTGCGAACGAAAATGCTTCAATTCGAGGCCCTGGAAGGAAGTCGTGAAATCGAAACCCGCGTCGCACTCCGGAAACCGCACCTCCCTGGCCGCAAGGATCGGTGCGGGCGCATGGATAGCCGCCACCGTGCAGTTCCTCGTCGTCCAGTTGATAGTGGAGTCCGCCTGGCGCACGCCCTACAGCTGGGCGAGTTACAACATCAGCGACCTCGGCAACGTCCACTGCCAGACCTGGGATGTCTCCCGGCCTCGGTATGTATGCTCACCGCTGCACTACGCCATGAACACCTCCTTCGTCGTCCACGGCGTACTGCTGCTCGCCGGCATGTTGCTGGCCGGTGCCTGTTGGGGCCGCAGCCGGTTGTCGGCAAGTGCCCGGATTCTGTTTCTCATCAATACCGGCGGGTGGGTCCTGGTCGGACTTGTCCCCGCGGACATCGGCGAGGACCTTCATGTATTGGGTGCACTTCTCATTATGGTGTTGGGTAATATCGGACTCGTTTGTTCCGGATTCGCTCCGCGGGGTTCTTTGTTCGGTGGACTGCGTCCTGTGACTTTCTCTATAGCTGCTGCGGGGGTTGTTTCGGCGTGGATGTTCTTTGGTCAGTACGATCCTGGTATTGGTTTGGGCGTCCTGGAGCGGGGCGCGGCTTTCGCGCTGGATGCGTGGGCGCTTTTCATGGCCCTCGTGATACTCCGTGCCGGCCGATCGGGGAGCGCGGGCGGGTGAGGGTTGGGCAGCCGGCTGCGAGTATGAGGCGGCGCTGGCTGGATGGTTGGTTGGGGTGGGTCTCCCCATCAGGTTTGCCAGTGTCCTGAGGGGCCCGGCGCACGGAGCTGTAGCGCTGCTGCGGCGGCTTGCGGTTACGGGCCGTCAGTCCGTCGGCCGGAAGCGGGAGTGGGGGCTGGAGTAGGAGCTGGAGTGGGGTCGGCGCACCGGCTTTCCGGTGCGGGTCGTGGCTCTGGTCAAGGGTGCCCCTCGCCGACGTGACGGGGGCTGGGACGGTTGCCGCCCCAATTCGCGCTGCACTGTGCGGAGCTGGTTTCTGTGTGCGCGGCGAAGAGGGGCGGCGTCATCATGTCCGCCGGGCCTTTCCTGCGGTGGACGGCCTGAGCCACAGGGGCAGGAGCCGGGCCAGTGCCCTGGGCATGCGCAGGACGCTGCGGAGCGACTCCGCCGCCGACGAGCGGCTGGGGACGGTCTTTTGAGTGGGGGAGGGGCAGGCGTCATCTTCGACGATGGGGGCGGGTTCGGGCTCGACTTGGTGGGCGGGGTAGGTCTGGGCGCGCAGGTAGCCCTCCAGCGCGCGCATGGGATCGATGGGCATGGCGTCTCTCCTGGTGTCGCGTCGGGGATCCAGCAGGGACCCGCCCCTTGGCGGGGCGGGACGCAATGCCCCTCAGCAACGGAGGACGGCGTGGCGGGCGCGGGCCGCGGCAAGGACGGCGGCCGCGGGCCTGGGTGTGGCCGGGCGGCCACCGAGACGCTTCGCCGCCCGCCTGGCCTTCCAGGGAGAATTTGACGGGCGCCCGCACTCGGCCGTTGGTCGGCCCGCCCATTCCCATGCCGGACTGCGGCGACCAGAAGCGCACGCGGCGCT